>NZ_JBLIQL010000015.1:0-130389 GCF_047525655.1 Pontibacter sp. 13R65 | reverse complement strand
TATGATAAAGTGCATAAGGCTAAGGAGTTAGGTGAAACATCGGACAATATTTCTACCTAATCCTTAGCCTTTTTTGTTGCGCAAATGCCTGTCTTAAACCAAATTAATTCCCGAGTTCACGTTAGGTTAAAGCAAAGTAAATATTATCCTTAATTACTCTAAAAAGCTTTTGTTGTGATCGCTCAATCCGATGCTGAACCAGTTTTAGGCGAATTTTACAGACAAATTATTGTAATGAAAAATGCCTTTCCGAGCCTTCTGAAGGCTATTTTGGCTTAGCTTCCATTAGGGCAATATTTATTCTTGCCAAAGGACTGCTTAAAGAGTGGATATAAAAAAGCTGAACCTGAACATATTGCTCAAATTCAGCTTTTCATTTTAACTCTAATCATCAAGGAAATTACTCTATATGAACTCTTAGAGTTAACTCTTTAACAATTAAGCGCTGTTTACTCTGCTTTACGTCCTGCAATTGCTATATGTAAGGAGTCAATATCTAAATACTTTTGAGCCAATCCCTTTAGTTCAGGTGCAGTTATTGTCCTGATAGTAGTTATATACTGGTTATAATGGTTTGGATCTAAATCATGTAGAACCACCCTTTTGTATTTATCAGCCTGGTCGAAGATGGTAGCAATGTTGTTTATAAACTTACCGAGCATGTAATTTTTCACTGTATGAAGCTCTTCTTCAGGAACATCCTCTTGCTGTAACTGCAGAATTTCTTTTTTTATTTCTTCAATTGTTTTATCAGTAACAGCGTAATTCACATCTGTTCCAATGTAAAATATACTATCCTTTTCCTTTGGCGATATTACAGAGTGAATCCCATAGGTATACCCTTTGTCCTCGCGGATATTGCGCATAAGCCTTGAGCCAAAATACCCTCCTAATATTTCATTCAATACCTTGAGCTTCAGGTAATCCAGGTCCTGAATTAGCGGAAAACGCTTGCCTACACGAATAGACGACTGCAGACTATCCGGCATCTTCACAATTGTCTCTTGCGGTTTCAGCTCTAATATCTGATGTGTTGCTTCTATAGGTTCTTTTCTGTTAATATTCAGGCTTTGCAAAGATTCCTTTAACTCCTCTTCAATTGTTCTATCAAGGTCGCCGCAGGCAAAGATTTCCAGCTGGTTGCTATCATAACGAGAGGCATAAAATTGCTTTAGAGTAGCTAGCGTTAATTGATTAAGGTGCGACTCTTCAAGCCCGAATACATAAGGGTGATTTTCACCGTAAAGTTGTTGTGTTAAAGCCTGAGTGGCCAAATAATTATTTTTTTGCCTCTGTACTCTCAGGTTCTGTATAGTTCTCTGTTTTAGCAGATCAAATTCTTCTTCTGGGAATACAGGGTTTTGAATGACGTCGCAAACTAATGGAAGCAAGGCCTTCAGGTGCTTTGAGAGGCAGTACAACGTAAATTCGGTTCGATCATACCCATGATTGCTGTCGAAGGAGGCACCATAGTAGGCAACCTGATCTGCAATCTGTCTGGCAGTATAATGCAATGACCCTTCAAAGAGCATTTTAGCTGTCAGGTCTGATGCGCCGGGGTGCGCCTCGTACCATTTACCCGCATTAAAAACAAAATCCAGCCTGATTACAGGCTGGGTTTCATTTTTAATCATGTGTAGTTTCACACCATTAGGCAGATGTTGTACTTCTGCTATTTGTAGTGTAACTGCATCTATTTCGTATGTTTCTGGAGCTTTTGTTCTATCAAGCATCTACTTTCTTCTATGTTTATTATTCCAGGTTTAAGCCAATTGTAAAGCGTAGTGTTTGCGCCAGTGGATTTGCCCGCTCATTGGGTACTAGGTATGCTACGTCTACCCCAAATTTTTGGTAGCGCAAGCCAACACCAAATGAAAGATACTTTCTGTCGCCTTTTTGTGGGTTTTCGTAAAAGTAACCTAATCTGGCAGCAAACAGGCTGTTGTACCAGTATTCTACACCACCAGATAAAATAACTTCTTTTAGTTCTTCACTCATACCACCCTCCGCATCGCCGAAGGAAGAGAAGATACCGCTAATTACAGTTTGCGTACTGTCGGCACCTGGCGAAGGAACTAATAATTTATTTGCATCTAGTACAAAGGTTAGGGTATTGTAGGGGTCCAGGTTGTAGGTAAGAGCAGTTCCGAGTTTCAGGTTAGTTGGTAAAAAATCTTTCTGATCAGCATTCGTGTACGATATTTTGCCACCTATATTAGATATGTTACCGGCCAGAGCCAACGTAATTTGTTGGTTTAGCTCTTTGTTATAGTAAACACCTACGTCTACTGCTGCTGTATTACCTGGTTTAGACTCAAATGTAGCACTCTGGCCACTCACATTCACATTCCCGGCAAGGTTTGAGTGAATAAAGCGGGCTCCGATACCAACACTAAAGTTTTCGCTCAAAGCCTGGCCATAAGCTACAGAAACCGCATATTCCTTTGGATTGTAATCCTGCATCGGGTTTCTGTTTTCATCTATAAATTGTATGGCACCCAAGTCAAAATAAGTAAGAGAAACGGACAGGGCAGAGGTCTCGTTTAACTTTTTGTAGCCAGACAAATAACTGAGCGACATGTCGTCTACGATGTTTCTTAACCACGGCGAATATGAAAAAGCAACCGCCATGTCGTTCTCTACAAAACCTAATTTAGCAGGGTTCCAGAAAGGTGAGTTAGCATCGGGGCTGAGTGCTACCCCAGCATCACCAAGAGCAGCCGATCGGGCATCAGGAGCAACAGTTAGAATAGGCACTGCAGTGGTCACTGCCCGAACCTCATTGTCCTGGCCGATCTGATTCTGTGCGAGAGCAAATGGTGCCGAAGCAAAAGTGCACGCTACAAGTGCAGCAGTTAACAGTAAATTTTTGTTATGCATAAGGTTGTTAGTAACTAAATCAAATATAGAGATAGCAATGTTGTTATTCTAATTTAAAATAACAAGCTTTTCAAATTTCGATGTTTTAGAGCCATCTTGCTGAGAGCGAATATTTACTTTATAAACATAAACGCCTCTTGCTAAGGTATCATTGTATTCGTCACGGCCATCCCATGTAATTTCTGCCAGATGAGTCTTGCTGGCATAGCTGGTTGCTTCTAGAGTTTTTACCAACTTACCCGAAATTGTAAAAATCTGAATTTGTATTTCCAGGTTTTCGCCCGCCCTGTTGTGGTCAAAATGAAATGTAGTTTTGGTAGAGAACGGGTTTGGGTGGTTTAATACATGGTCTAACGCTAAGCCTGCTTCATTAGATACAACGAATTCAATGTATTCTTCAGCCGAATTATTATGCGTATCCCAGGCTTTAACCCGTAAGGAATGGGGGCCTGGCTTTAGGTCTTGCAGCAGATAGCGAACAGAACCAGATTGGTAGCTGTCTACATCAGAGGTATAATAATCATTCAGTATAATCAGGTTTTCTTTTGCATCATCCAGAATCGCTGTAATTTCGTGCCCTATTCCCAAACCTGCTGTGTTAATACCATTATCATCGAAGATCTTAGCTAGCAAGAGGGAATTCTTTCCTGTAGTACCTCCGAACACAAAAGACTCATCGTCCATAAACAGGTTGATGGTAGGAGGTATATTGTCTTCTTCTACATTATTTGATGTACCTCCTATGATAATAGACTTGTTGGCGCCCATGGCATCTGTACTGCTGTTGCTTCCGTAGAGGCTTACCTTGCCAGGGCCGTAGTTGTAGGCAATATCTTTTGGTACCACAAAGCTCACTTCAAACAAGCCATTACTAACAGTGGCCTGACCATCGTAGATTACGTTCTCCCTAAGTTGGATAGGCACTGGTTGCCCTGTTTCATCGCCAAAGGTCATTCGTGTGTTTTGCTTGTCGAATACCGTAATAGCCATATTGCCGTTAAAGCTACCTGCTACTGCACCGTTTGGCTCTGTTACATTACCTTTGAAAGTTATTTTACCCAGTGCACTGAGGGTATCATTGGTAATAGGTGCTCCATTGAATTCGGTAATATTAGCCTGAAGGTTTCCGTAAGCCAGTTGTAACGAAGGATCTCCTAGTAAGGTAAAGTTCCGGTTATTCACTCCTCTGGACCCGCTTTCATTACTTGTTATGCTGTTGTTCTTAGTTCTTTGAAGCAGGTCTCCCAAAACCGGCATCTTGCCGTTTACTGGAGTGAAAGCACTTCTAAAAAAACTACGGTTGAGTGCTCGGTTACCATTAGAGTAAACTTTGCGCGTAGTAGTTACTAACCCAACGGCACCTCCTTCCGGACTTAACATGGCAGCTTCTGCTCCGGAAACCCGCACCGGATCATCGTATCGGCCAAACTCACAGGTAGCTGTTACTAAAAAGGTGAGGTTGTTAATGTTTCGCCATCTGTTTACATCCTGTAATGTTACAAGCTGTTCTGAGGCAAGGCTAACCGCGTTACCATGCCCGGTGTAATTTACAATTAGCGAGCCTTGGTCTACCGCTCTGTTAAGCGCATCTGTAGCCTCGGGAGCACGCTGCCCGTTAGAAACAGCCACTTGCTTATAAAGGTCAAGGTAAATTTTGTTTGTGTTGTATTGCGGGAAATCTGCTTCCACATAATTAGCTAGATACTCCGCATCGGTCTGGTGTTCGTTAAAGTCACCATCATCGGCTGCAAAGGTTATGCGGCTGCGCCATTTGCCTAAATGGTTAGGGCTATCGTAGGAAATAATTTTGTTTACAAGGGTAAAAGCCTCTGTTATGGATTTGGCAGGCAGGCGGCCTATTCCTATATCCAGCAAATGATCTCCAAATGTGTTTTCTGCCCATTCGCCTTCATTATCATCCAGAAACCCATAATAATCTTCGGAGGAATAGCTGGTGATTGGGTGCAACGATTGTCTTGACTGATAGGCTGGAACAAAATTCGTGTTGTTCAGGACACGGTTTTTATAATCGTAAGATGCGTCTCCGAAGAGTAGCAGGTGCATTATATCTGCCCCGCTTTTGTTGCTCCGGCTATACAGCATCCGCATAAAGTCTCTTATAGCAGTTATTTCCTGGCTACCGGAAGAGAATTCGTTGTAAACCTGGTTAATGGTAACTACGAGCACCTGCATGTTGCTGTGTTGGCTACGGTGTTCCGCCAACCGGTTGGCGGCCTCCATAAAAGCAGGGTTTGTAATAATAACCAAATCTAAGTCACCATTAAGGTTTTGTGCATGTAGGTTTTGGTTCGCTACCCTACCGGCAGGAGTAGGTCTGAGACCTGCATTATTCTGAAACACTACGAACTCACGTAGCACGGTAGAGGGGGCACTAAAGCTTAAATCAGAACCGCTGGCTACTACCTCCTGCAAAACGGGCTCCAGCGGATCGGTTATGTCCCAGACAACAGCATTTGCAGGTGCACCGGCTATCCGATAGGTACTGGCGGCTGTTTCAAGACTCTTAGTAGATCGGAAGCTGGTTTGCTCTCCATATAATCTAAGTTGTCGCTCCAGGTTTAGTTCCAGATAATTGAGGTAACCTAACGATGTTGAACTGCCGCCGGAATTAAAAGTTAAGTTAACTCGAAGTTCCTGAGTGGCACCAAGTGCTTGTTGGTTAATGGTAAAAGATCGTAGGCTGTTAACTCCTTCCGGGTGATCTGTAAAAGTGCCTCTGCTGGCAATAGCTTGGGTCCCTAAGTTCTGGTTATTGAGCTTCAGGGCAAAAGAAGTGCTGACAGGAGCGTTGGCTAATAGCGCTGCTGTAAGGGTGACAGCAGATCCGGGTACCAGGTCTGATACCGGAAAAGTAAAGTCGCGCGTAGTTGTAAACGAGCTGAACTCCTCGCCATACCACTCTCTGCCTGAGTAGACCATGTTCTTTAAGTCGCGCTCATGAAAAAGCAGTTCGTTGTAGCTTGTAATTATTTGTGAGGCTCCTGCGGCCTGACCTCTGCTGCCTATGCGCGCACCGGGCGCCATGCCCACACGAAGAAAGTAGTAGGCAGTGTCGGAGTAAATATTATAAGCATGTTTAAAAAGCTTTTGAGAGTTGTCGTAGCTCCAGGTGTGAGGGCCTTGTGCGTGAAAGAGAACGTAATCGGCATCGTCAAATCTTCCGTCTGCTTCGCCGGCTACCCAAATGGGATTCTCAGTCAGGTCATCGGGGCGGGCGATGTCGTTTGGCTGGGGGAGCATGCCGCCGCCATTGCCAAAAATCTGGATAGTTTTAGGGTCTAGCCCCTGTGTGCTGATGCCTAGCGCCTGCAGCGTAGTACGATCAATTTTATGAATACCGGAATTCGTAACTGCAAGCCGGTACCAGGTGCCGGTGCTGAGCACGGAGTTGGTTTTATAATTATTGCGGGTGCTGCTAGTGCCTAGGCGTGTGTTGTTCTGAGAAGTGTAGCTGTAGCTGAAGCTAACTAATTTTTCGAGCTGCCCCGACTGTGGATTCTTTCGGATGGGCAGTATGGTTACAAGGGCAACTGGCACCTTGTTCTCCATGGCAGGAGTGATGGTTACGGTTGGTTCAGCTTCGATAGTGCTGCTTTCAAAGAGCTTTTGATCTTCAGCAGAAAAGGCTTGGTAGGATGTTTCCTGCAACCGGAAACTGCTTAAGTTGGCACCCCGAAACTCCATGCGGTAATAGGGCAGGCGTTCCACATAATCATAGCTGGCCCCTTCAAAAGAAGGCATTTTACCAATTAGTGTGGCAGTAGGAAGCACCGCTTCATGCCCCGACCAATTAAGCTGCACTTTTTCAGGTGCTACCTGCGCATTGGCCCTTATAGCTAGTAAGCTGGTGCACAACAGCAGGCACATCAATCTGAACAAGTGGTAAGGCATCATACTGATTATGTGGTAAAAGCTTAAGGATGGTACTTTCTCTGTTATCAGATTATGAACCACGCTTAATTCTTAACAACTATATATTCTGATTATTGTACAATATCATAATTTGTTATTGCTGCAGTTTTAAGGTATACCTCCCTGTTGTAAGATTTGCAAATAGTTTACTGCAAGCTATTTACAACTATTCTTGCAAAGCCAATGGCATCAGCCCATGGCGAATCCTGCTTGTCGGCAACAGTTATCAGGTCTGCGATGTTTTTTTAATAACAGATAAAATTATATAAAGAACTATAATTAGTGGTATTGCCGCAAATTTAATAAGAGCCAGTAAGATTATGGCCAAAATCAGGAAAATAAACCGTGTCTTGTTGTCTTGCCAGCTGTAGTTTTTAAACTTTAAAGCAAACAGTGGTAGTTCTGCTATTAGCAGGTAAGAAAAGATAAAAGTTATAGCCAGCAGAAAAAACGGGTTCAGAATAAAGTCTTCGTAAAGCAAGGGCGAGGCCTCCAGCAACAATGGCAAGGAGGATATAAAAATAGAGCAGGCCGGCGTAGGTACGCCAATAAAAGATTCGGCCTGCCGAGTGTCAATGTTAAACTTTGCCAGCCTAAGGGCAGAAAATATGGTTATTACAAAACCAAAAAATGGCAAAACATCTTCTGATATGCCGGTAGGTGTAGCATCTGCTCTGCTGAGCAAGCCAAACATAATGGTGCCTGGAACAACACCAAAAGATACCATGTCGGCCAGCGAGTCGAGCTGCTTTCCTATTTCAGAGTAAGCTTTCAGTGCCCGTGCCAGCAGACCATCCATAAAATCGAAGGCAGCGGCAATACCTACCAGGTAGGCAGCATAATGAAGCTGTTGATTAAAGGCAAAATAAAGCGCCAGGCAACCGCAAAAAAGATTCAGGCAGGTTATAGCGTTTGGAAGATGCTTTTTCATGTAAGGGTTTGTAACAGGCTGCTTAGGTCAGAAAAGGATTAGACTTTTTCTCAAAGCCAATGGTCGTTTCTGGGCCATGGCCCGGATAAACCGTTACATCGTCTGGCAAGGTAAACAGTTTGGTCCGGATGCTGCTGATTAAGGTATCAAAGTCACCGCCTGGCAAATCAGTTCGGCCTATGCTATTGCGGAACAGCACATCTCCGCCGATACACACTTTTTCTTTCTCGTTGTAAAATACTACATGTCCTGGTGCATGGCCGGGAGCAAAGAGCACCTGAAGTTCCGTGTTTCCGAAACAAATACGGTCTCCTTCTTTTAGAAAAGAACCAGGAAGCTGCTCAGCGTACATCGGGAAACCATAGGAAGGCGCATACACTGACACAGATCGTAATGTCTGGAGATCCACTTCGTGTATTTCTAAGGCTACTCCGTAAGTGTCAGATACAAATTTATTACCAAGCACATGGTCAATATGACAATGGGTGTTCAGCAGCCTTACTACCTTCAGTTCGTGTCGTGCTATATACTCTTTCAGTTCCAGTTGCTCCTGCTTGTCATAACAACCCGGATCAATAACAAGGCACTCCTTTGTGTCGTCGTGTAGTAGGTAAGTGTTTTCCTGAAAAGGATTAAATGTAAGGCAGGTAACCTTCATGTGTTTATCTGTTTTTAGATAGCGGCGCGTGTACAAAATAGGCTTACAAGTTACAAAATTCAGCTGTACTTGTTGTACATTGCCTGCATGATTTACGATTTTGTAATAGTGGGCCACGGACTTGCCGGAGCCATTCTGGCTTATACGTTACGTAAGCAGGGGCAACAGGTATTAGTTATAGACGAGCCAACTGCGCATTCGGCCTCTAAGGTGGCAGCGGGGTTGGTGAACCCGGTTGCAGGCAAGCGCTTTGCCAAATCCTGGCTAGCCGATACGCTTATTCCTGCCGCTGATGCTTTTTATCTGGAGCTGGAAGAGCACTTTCAGCAACAGCTTTATATACACAAGCCAATCTATAAGATTTTTTCTACGATAGAGGAGCAAAACAACTGGATGGCTAAAAGTGCCGACAGCGACTGGAGTGCCTATATTGCCGAAACACGTGTGACTAGTGCCGGAGAGCCAGGCATTGAAGATCCTTTTGGGGGTATTGTAATTAAACGCGGAGGACACCTGCTGGTACGGGAAATGCTATACTTGTTGGAGCAGGAGCAGTTGCAGGCAGGCCTACTGCTGCCTGAACGCTTCGATTTTAATAGCCTGGAGCTTGCAAAAGAGGGGGTTAAGTACAAGGAGGTGCAGGCGCGGCAGCTCATTTTTTGTGAGGGGTACCAGGTTACCCGTAACCCTTATTTTAGCTGGTTGCCGCTGCAGCCAACCAAGGGCGAAGTGCTCGAAGTAAAGACTGAATATAAATTTATAACGGAATGTATCTATAACAAAGCAGTTTACGTTCTTCCGAAAGGGGATGGTATATTCAGGATAGGAGCAACTTACAACTGGCGCCAACCCGATGAAGAACCTACGCAGGAAGGGCAGCAGGAGCTGGCCGAACGCTTTAAACAAATCACGTCTCATGCTTTTAGTATTATAAACCATTGGGCCGGCATACGACCTGCCGTCCGGGACCGGCGTCCGCTAGTGGGTAGGCACCCGGTGCACCCGCAATTGTTGGTGTTTAATGGAATGGGATCCAAAGGTGTGCTAATGGCACCCTCCCTGGCAGCACGTTTTGCTGAGGCCCTGGCAGGAGAGGCAGATATGCTTCCTGAAGTGAATATTTCCAGATATTTTTCGTTATATTACGACTACATAAAACAATAAAGGAGAAACCTAAGCACATGCGATTCTATACAAGGTTCTTGTTGCTGATAGTGCTTTGCGCGCTGGTGAGCGGTACAGCACAGGCACAGCCCGGTCGCGATACATTCGGTAAAAGCCGTATTCAATACAAAAATTTCGACTGGAAGGTATATAGCACACCCAACTTCAATTTCTACTTCTACCAGGGAGGCGACCAAATAGCCCGCAATGCAGCAGAGTATGCCGAAAAGGAGCTTAAGCGCATTACGAGCCTGATCGGGTACTATCCTTACTCCAAGATTACTTTTATTCTCTATAACTCTGCTACCGATCTGAGGCAAAGCAATATCGGTCTTAACAGCGATCAGTTTCAGACCGGAGGAGAAACCCTCTTCCTTAAAAACAAGATTGAAGTAGCTTTTGAAGGTACACAGACGGAGTTTAAGAACAGAATGAGCTATCAGCTCACGGAGTTGCTCCTGAGCGATATGATGTATGGCGGCAGCCTGAAAGAAGCCTTGCAGAGCAGCTACCTGTTGCGCCTGCCCGATTGGTTTATCAGCGGGGTTGCCTCTTATACGGCCGAAGGCTGGAGCGTGGGCATGGACAACTACGTGCGCGACATTATTCTCCAAAACCCTAACCAAAAGCCTGAAGTGCTGCTGAAGCATAACCAACGCGAGACAGGGCATGCCATCTGGAACTACATAGCTGAACGCTACGGCTATACTGCTATACAAAACATCCTGAACCTGACCCGAATAACCCGCGATGTAGAAATTGGCATTACCAGCAGTCTGAATATACCTTATAAGCGCTTTCTGCAGGATTGGTATAAGTATTACCTGCAGGTGAACACGCGCCAGGACAACCCATTGGTTTCGTTGCCAGACGATAAAAAGGTTTTCCAGAAAAATAAGAAAAACCTTGTGTACACACAGCCGGTGCTAAACCCGGAGGGTAGTATGCTGGCATATGCCGAAAACGATAACGGTAAGATCAAGATTTATGTGCAGGAGGTAAAAAGCAAGCGCCACCGCGTTGTATGGTCGAGCGGGTACAAAACACTGGAGCAAAAAATAGATTACAAGTTACCGGTGCTGGCCTGGCGCTCTAACACACAGCTTGGGTTTGTAGAAGCCCGCAGGGGCGAAATGGCTCTGAGGCAAATCGATGCCCGCAGCAGACTATCGCGGCTACCCTTCTACGATGCCTTAACTACGCCTTTTGCCGTTTTGTCACAGTTCTCGCAGGTGCGCGACATGAGCTACTCACCCGATGGAAAAAGTCTGGTTGTGAGTGCCGTAAAGAACGGGCAATCCGATATCTTTTTGCTCTCTGCCACCGGCAGGCTGCAGCAGCAACTCACCAATGACCTTTTCGATGATATTCAGCCTATTTTTATGAAGGGCGGAAACGACATAGCCTTTAGCTCTAACCGCTGGCAAGATACCACAGGTACCAGCCTCGAACCACCTGCGTTTACAGCTATGGTTAATAATTATGATATTTTCCTGCTTCAGCGCAATGGCAGAGAGGTAGAGTTTAAGCAACTTACCTCATCTATTTCCAGCGAAGTGATGCCAAGAGCCACAGAAGACGGTAACCTGGTGTATTTAGGAGAGCATAGTGGCGTGAGGAGCCTCTATACTTACAATATGGCAACCGGAGAGAGTACGCCACTTACAGGATTTCTGCAGGATATAAAGGAGTTCGACTACAAAAGCAACAACAATACCTTGGTGATGACGGCCAGCAGCGGTGCACGCGATTTTGTATACCTGTTCCCTGCTTTTACTGCACCAGCCTTAAACGAGCTGCCTAAAACAGCACGACAGATCATATTGGAAACGCGGGCACGTAACGCGGCGGCGGCAGCAGCCATCGCCAACCAGAAATTGCTGGATAGTAAGTCTCAGGTAGTAAAACCAACCCGGCCTGCCGGGGAGGTTAACATCGAGAACTATGAGTTCGAAAGCGATAAGGCCGCAGCAGCTAAGAGAACAGAAAGCTCTACTGTTGTAAGAAGGCCTGGTGCTCCGCAAGGTGTACAACTTTCCGGTCCTGAAAAGTATGACCTTCGGTTTAGCGTACACGAAATAGTGACTTCGGTGTATGCCGACCCGTTGCTTGGTTTTGGTGTAGTGGCAGGTATAAACATGAGCGACCTGTTCGAAGATCATCACATAAGAGGAGGTGCCTTTTTGAAGACTGACTTTCAGACCAGCCGCTTTTTTGCTGAATACATGAACCTGAAGAAGCGCTACGACTATGGAGCCCGGTTTAGCCGCGACATTATTGTAGCCCAGGATCGGGAGGCCTCTAATACTGTGCTACGCTTTGCCAAACATGAATTTGCGCCGCAGTTTATTTACCCGCTTACCTACAGCACCAGCCTGCATATAAGACCTCAATATGTAAACACCCGCTTTACGTACGTAAACGAGTTTACGGCCCCCGATAGTGTAAACCATTTTGGTGGAGGTAATATAGAGCTGGTGTATGATAACACTATTGCTACTGGCGTAAATATGCTGCTCGGTACTCGCATGAAGGCCGGTTTGTTGAGCCTTAGAAGCATTAACGACAATGCAGCCAGCTTCAATAAGTTTTATGTTGATGTACGGCACTACCAGAAGCTGCACCGCCAAATTGTGCTGGCTACCCGCCTGAGCTATGGTGCCTTTTTTGGCAACGCGCCAAAGAGCTTCCTGATCGGGGGCATGGACAACTGGCTGTTTGCTTCAGAAGATGAGGAGAGCGATCGGAACTCTGTGCCAATTGGTGCTCCTGCCGATTTGTTTTACCTGCAGTACGTAACACCGTTGCGAGGCTTTAATTTTAATACCCGAACCGGCGATAAATATATTGTAGGTAATGCGGAGTTGCGGATCCCTATCGTGCAGTACCTCTACGATGGTCAGATTCCTTCAGGCTTTTTCCGAAACCTGCAACTTACTGCCTTTGCCGATGCCGGTTCTGCCTATAGCGGCAGCAACCCCTTTTACCGGAAATAACTCTATCAACACCAGAACTGTAGGTGGAGGCTCCGATCCTTTTGAGGTAACGGTAATCAACTACAGAAGCCCCTTCCTGGTAGGTTATGGCTTTGGTGCCCGTTCTTCGTTGTTTGGGGTATATGGTAAGCTCGATGTAGCCTGGAGCGAAGATGATTTTACCAGCAAAGGTCCTAAATTTTATGTAACCCTGGGCTACGACTTCTAAGAGCTGCATGGGCCAAAAAACAAAAAACGTGGTGCTTGGTTTTGTGCTGCTGCTGGTAGCGTTGGTAGCATGGCTCCACTTTACCGACAGGAACTATGTATACCGCGCCCTGCGCTATAATTTTGCCGACATAGATGATAATCTGATTTTTGAGCAGCGCACCATTGCCGCTCTTCCTAACCCGCAGCCCTGGCCTTTGGCCAGGCACTACAACAAAAAAAACACACCGGCAGCCCTGCAGCAACTGCACCAGGAACTGGAGTCGGTGGCTTTTCTGGTAGTAAAGCAGGACTCTATTCTGCACGAACAATACTGGCACGGTTACTCTGATAACTCGCGTAGTAATTCTTTTTCGGTTGCCAAGAGCATAGTGAGCCTGCTGGTGGGAGTGGCCATAAAGGAAGGCAGCATTAAAAGTGTGGAGCAACCTGTAGGTGATTTTCTGCCTGCCTTTCGGGAAGGCAACAAAGCCAAAATCAGGCTGAAGCACCTGCTCTGGATGAGCTCTGGCCTGAACTGGGAAGAGTCGTACAGCAGCCCTTTGTCCGTTACCACCGAAGCCTATTATGGCACAGATCTGAAAAAGGTAATCGGGCGCTTGGAGGCGGTGGAGCCACCAGGGCAGCAGTTTAGCTACAAAAGCGGCGACACGCAGGTGCTGGCTTTTGTATTGGAAGCCGCAACAGGCAAACCAGTAAGTGAATATGCCGAAGAAAAGCTATGGCGGAGAATTGGTGCAGAGCAAAATGCCGAATGGAGTATAGATCACCCAGCAGGCATAGAAAAAGCTTATTGTTGCTTTTTTTCCAACGCCCGCGATTTTGCCCGGATTGGAAAGTTGTACCTGCATAAGGGGATCTGGCAAAACGATACCATTGTAGAACCTGCCTTTGTAGAAGCCTCCCTTACACCCAGTCGCCTGCCTGCCGCCTCCGATAAGGAGCCAGTAAACTACTACGGGTACCAATGGTGGATTATACCCGCTTACAAAGGGCAACAGGTTTTTTATGCGCGTGGCATATTAGGCCAATACATCATAATTGTACCCGAAAAAGAGTTGGTGATTGTGCGGCTTGGCAAAAAAAGAGCAGAGATGGTAGGGAAGCACCCGGGGGAGGTGCTGGCTATGATAGATGCAGTTAACGAAATGGAGCCGATATAGTATTTGGCTTCCAGAAAATTTAAATTATTTTAACTCAAGTTGTGCGGTAGTAGCTAATTGGTACATGGTCCTCCGTCAGCCCCCTTTTGTCATCCCCATGGGATCCTGTGGGCGAGGGCCATCAGCAGTGGCTATGAGTTTTTGGTCTAAGTCCGCATAGCTTATTTTCTTGCTGATCTCGGAATGAAGTCGTTTTATTGCTAGAGTCTTTGTTCTTTTTGTCTTGATACAAAAAGAACCAAAGAAATCAAGACGATTTTGTCTAAAGGGGGGCCCCTGCACCCCCACTCGCTGAACGCTCTTTAAAGAGGGCCCCTTCCCCCAACAAAAAACCGTCAACGGGTGCACCTGGCTCGGGAGTTCTCACTGTAGCCACCTGTCGCAATACATTGTGTCCTAATTATAAATAGTTTCTGGTTTCAGTCAATTATTCTAATGAAAAAGGCCTTCAAGAGGCAAAATTAGGCCTGGAGGCTTTAGGTCTAACGTTGAGAAAACCTATTGTGCTGGCCTAAAGAGATTTACGCCTGATGAGCGAGAAGGGGTTTTTAATGCTGTCTTTTAGTTTGTTTTTCATCATATAGGCTGCTGTTTGCCCCATTTTCTCGTGGTCGGTAGATATAACGGTAATACCATTTTCGAGTACTTCCATCAGCGGCGTATCGTTGTAAGAAATTATGCCGAAATCTTTGCCGGCAACCAACCCTTCTGCTCTGCTGCGCTCAATGGTCTCCACCAGGTCCGACTCGCTCAGGGTCACAAACACAGTTCCTGCCAGTTTCACACCACTCATGCTGTTTACAACATCGTGCTCAAAAGAGACTTCGCGGCAGAAATGCCGAAAACCTTTTACAATCTCCATCGGGTAAGGCACGTCTTGGGGGTAAACCAATACCATCTTTTTGTATTTGCTCAGCAGATCTTTGCCCAGGTGCAGGGCATTGCGTATGTCGCGTTCAAAATCCTGAAAAACGGCGGCACATTTGTTTTCATAGCCTTCAAAGTTCTTATCTAAAAAAAGCAGTTGCTCTTCCGGAATCTTTTTAATGGCTTGCCGGGCTATGTCAATATGCTTGTCGAAATGAGGCATAATAGCATAGTATTGATACTTGCCTGTATTCTCCTGAAGCAGGTTTTCGCAAATGCGGCCATCGAGGTGGTGAATCTGAAGATCTATCTCCGCATCTTCGCCCAAGGTATCTAAAATAGAGTAGTAAATGTTTTTCTTATAGGTGCTGAGTTTGTTGAACAGGAGGAGTACGCGCAATTTGCCAGGCGTAAAATTGTCGCTCACAAAGCAGCCTTTGCATTTTATGGAAACGATTACGCCACGCTTCCGCAGCAACTGGTATGCTTTTTCAACGGTGTCTCTTGATAAGTAATAGCTTTCGCTTAGCTCGTTGATCGACGGTAGTTGCCGGTCGCGCCGTAGAGTGCCTGACTCAATATCCGATACAATCGCATTAGCTACCTGCATGTAAACAGGCATAGCAGAAGTGGTGTCTATACGATCTAAAAGCTCCATAAGAAAGTAATTTTCAATGAAAGATAAGCTTTGTAAAACCTGTAATTCAATCCAGTACACCTCCACCATCTGCCTTGTCAGCAAAATGTATTGTGGCTACCGAGAGTCTGGTAAGCAACTATTTGTTCTTAAGTAGTTATATGGCAGAGCCCTGCTAATCCTGCGAAGTGGTTACGTAATCGATTACATAGATATAGAGTTTAAGCTGCATTAACAAATGTTTGTTTATTTAGTTTAAAATAAATCGTTGTTTAGTTTTATTTTAAATTACAATAGTGTCTCTACATTTCAGCTGCTGATCGTGTTGATATAAAGTGTAAGTGGTTGATTTATATAATTTTGTTCTTAACCTGGTTTGCTGCTGCTGTTATCTGGTAAATGCACTAAATAAGGGGTTAGCTGGAATTGGTTTAAAGATTTGAATGAATGGAGTTTAAGGGCATGTTATGGCAGGTTAGATAGCTTAAAAGCCTTAATTACATTTGAATAAATGCTTGCAGAAATATGAAGAGGAGAATCACTTTACAGGATATTGCGCTCGATCTCAATTTAACGCCTGCCACCGTTTCCAGAGCCTTAAATAACCATCCGGAAATAAGTGATAAGACGAAAAGAATGGTGGAAGAAACAGCCTCTCGTCTGGATTATAACCGTAATAAAATAGCTTCATCATTAAGATCAGGCAAAACACATGTAATTGGTGTACTTATTCCTACAGCAGAGCCGGCTTTTTTCGGATCGGTAATTCATGGCATCACCAATATGGCCAACCACAATGGCTACGATGTTATTATTTATCAGTCTAATGAATCGTACGATTATGAAGTAAAGGGCATAAAGGCTTTTATCAGTGCGCGTGTAGATGGTATACTGGCTTCTATTTCTAAAGACACCATAGATTGTTCTCATTTTTTAAGGGCGAAGCGCAATGGTATCCCGGTTGTGCTCTTCGACAGGGTAAACAATGACCTGGATATTCCGTCTGTAACCGTAGACGATTACCAGGGAGGCTTTCTGGCGACAGAGCATTTAATCAGGCAAGGTTATAAGCGCATTGCCCATGTATCGGGGCCACAGCACATCAAAGCCTTTTATGATCGCCTGAAAGGGTATAGGGGCGCTTTGCAGGCAAATGGCGTTGCATACGATCCTTCGCTGGTGTTTGCCGGCGACATTTGCATAGAGGCTGGCAAAAGAGCCGTAGAAAGCTTTGTGAGCTTGCCCAACCCACCCGATGCTATTTTTGCAGTAGAAGACTTTGCGGCGCTGGGCGTTATAAAGAAACTGAAAGAGCTGGAAGTAAAAATGCCTGAAGAAATAGGTGTGTTTGGCTTCTGCAACGACTTGTTTAGCGAGCATATAACTCCTGGCCTTTCTACCATAGACCAGCAAACTGTTCTGATGGGGCAGGAGGCCTTTAAAATGATGCTAAACATGATCGATACAAATGATCTGAAGTACCAGCCAACCAACGTTATACTTAATCCTGTTCCGGTCATCAGAGAATCGTCTTTGAGAAGCAGAAAAGCATAGCTGATTTTTCGTAATCGATTGCGAAAAGCAGGTGGAAGGGCTCCTGCAGCACAAGGCTCAATATCCAATTTGTTTGATGCTGCGGCGTACAAATACAATCAAATTAGCTGTAATTATTGCCATATAAATGTAAATTAAAGACTTTACCTATAAGTAGAACCATAACTATGACATACAAACCATCTGAGGCACGATACCAGAACATGCAGTACAGGCGATGTGGCAGGAGTGGACTAAAGTTATCTGCCATGTCGCTGGGCCTGTGGCATAATTTCGGTTATGTAAACAACTTCGAGAACAGCAGGAATCTGATTAGAACAGCATTCAACAACGGCATAACGCACTTCGACCTAGCTAATAATTATGGTCCACCACCAGGCTCAGCCGAAGAAAACTTTGGCAAAATCCTAAACATGGACTTTCAGGGCTACCGCGACGAAATGATTATCTCATCAAAGGCCGGTTACACCATGTGGGACGGTCCGTACGGCGATTGGGGATCTAAAAAATACTTGGTCTCCAGCCTGGACCAGAGCCTGAAAAGAATGGGGCTAGATTATGTAGATATTTTTTACCATCACCGGCCCGACCCGGATACACCGCTTGAAGAAACCATGGCCACTCTGGACCTGATGGTACGGCAGGGAAAGGCCCTGTATGTAGGCATTTCTAACTACAGGCCAGCAGAAGCCGCCGAAGCTTTCCAGATTCTGAAAGACCTTGGTACGCCCTGCCTCATTCATCAGCCTAAATACTCTATGTTCGAAAGATGGGTAGAAGAGGGACTGCTTGATCTGTTAGGCCAGCAAGGTGTGGGATGTATTCCGTTCTCGCCGCTTGCCCAGGGGCTTTTAACAGATAAATACCTGCACGGCATACCTGCAGATTCCAGGGTAGCCACCAGTGGCGTATTTCTGAAAGAAAGCCACCTGACACCAGAGAAGCTGGATCAAATTGCACAGTTAAACGTTATCGCACAGCAGCGTGGACAAAAATTGGCGCACATGGCCCTCTCTTGGATTTTGAAAGATGAGCGCATCACCTCTGTTCTGATAGGCGCGAGCAAACCCGAACAAATAACAGACTCGCTCCAGGCGCTCGATAATATCAATTTTAGTGCCGAAGAGCTTGAGGCAATTAACAAAATCCTGAGCTGAAAACAGGTGGGACGGCACGTAAAAGTTGATTGCTGTGTAGGAGAGGATAAATAAGGCTGGCCTAAAGCAGGTTCTTACAGAGCTAATTCATTATTGTAAGAAAGGCAGAAGCTTAACTAAAGAAACTCAAGCTGATTACGCTTTCTTCCTTTATTGAAGTATCTTATGATTCATCAGAAAAATATTTTTTACGCTTTACTGGTACTGGTTTGCGCAGCCTGTGCAGTAGGAACCGGCAATAAAACAAAAGAAAAGCCGACACTCTACATTATTGGGGACTCTACCGTGCGCAACACCGGAGAAGGTGCCGGAGGCTGGGGATCTTATATGCAGGAGCATTTCGACAGCACTAAACTTGCTGTGAGCAACCAGGCTATGGCCGGCCGGAGCACCCGTACCTTTATAAAAGAAGGGCGCTGGGACAAAGTCTTGTCTACGCTCAAGCCAGGCGATTATGTGCTCATGCAGTTTGGCCACAACGAAGGCAGCGAACCAGACACCACCAAAGCTGGCTACAGGGGCGTACTGCGCGGCATAGGCGACGAAACAAAAGACCTTACCTGGAAAGACGGACAAGTAGAAACCGTGCACACCTATGGGTGGTACCTCCGCAAATTTGTGAACGAGGCCAAAGCCAAAGGAGCCACACCTATCATTGCCTCCATGATACCCCGCAACCAGTGGAAAGACGGCAAAGTAATTCGTGCCACCGACACGTTTGGAAAATGGGCCGCAGAAGTAGCCGAGCAAGAGGGTACTTATTTTATAGACCTCAACCAGATTACTGCTGATAAGTACGATGCCTGGGGACCAGAGAAAGTAGGAGCCTACTTCCCAAAAGATCATACCCACACCAATGTAGCCGGAGCCCGCATTAATGCAGCTTCCGTAGCAGAAGGTATAAAAGCCCACAGAAAGCTAGGGCTGAACAAGTACTTTATGAAGAATTAAAAATTCAATAATAGAAATTGAGCCTCAGGAGCAGCAGAACACCCCTCCGGATCGTTCTGCTGCTCCTGAGGCTGTTGCAGTTGATGCCTACATATAACTAATAACTCTTAATCCATATAATGAAGTCGATATTTCTTTTTAAAAAAGCAACTTTTACTTACCTGCTGTTGCTAAGCATGCTGCTGGCTGGCGCATCGTGCGCAGTGGTAAAGAACAAGGAGGAGGCAAAGCCTACTATATTTTTGATAGGAGACTCCACCGTAAAGAACGGAAAAGGCAAAGGCGATGGCGGTTTGTGGGGCTGGGGCAATTTTCTGGATGTGTACTTCGATAGCACCAAAGTATCTGTAGAGAACCACGCGCTTGGTGGCACCAGCAGCCGCACGTTTCGCACTTATGGGCATTGGGAGAAGGTGCTGGCCCAGCTAAAACCAGGCGATTATGTGCTCATGCAGTTTGGCCACAACGACAGCAGCCCGGTAAACGATACCCTGCGGGCACGCGGCACTTTAAAAAGCAACGGCGACGAAACCGAGGAGATAGAGAACCTCATCACTAAAAAGCACGAGGTGGTACACTCGTATGGCTGGTACCTCCGTGAGTTTATAAATGATACCAGAGCCAAAGGTGCCACACCGGTAGTGTTGTCGCCGGTGCCACGCAACACCTGGAACAATGGCCAAGCAAACCGCAACAACGACACCTATGGCCAATGGGCATCTGAAGCAGCGGCTCAGGAAGGAGTGGTGTATATAGACCTGAACGGCATTATAGCAGACCGCTACGAAGAAGAGGGCGAGGCAAAAGTAAGAAGCACCTACTTTAACACCACCGACCATACTCACACCATAGAGGAAGGTGCCAAGTTAAATGCCGCAGCCGTGGTGGCAGGCATAAAGCGAAAGAAGCAACTGCCCCTGAACAAGTACCTCTCCAGGCAAGGAAAGAAACTGAGCTTCTAATTACACCGGTAGCAGGCAAATGTTGCCTTATGTGGTATTTGGTTAGAAAGCCTCTGGAAGGTCAAATTCATTAGAATAATTTAGTTTTCATGGCGCAAGCGGAGACGCTTGCGCCATGGTGGCTTTTCAAAATCAGGCAAAACGCTTCTGACTTCGATAGGCAGTTTGACTTATTGACCTCTTATCCACAAATTTCAAAGAGAGGAAAGTGTGGATAAGGCTGCACTAATCCATTTTATCAGAAGCGATGTGGTACGTGGGGTCTTCCATAATATTTACATCTATTACTTCATCGGCATTTTTGAGCAGCACCAGGCAATCGGGGCTCAGGTGCTTGAGGTGCAGTTTTTTGCCTGCTTTGTGGTACCGCTCTGTTAATTTATTCAGCGCTTCTATACCCGACATATCGGCTACACGGCTTTCCTTGAAATCGATTATGACCTCTTCCGGGTCTTGTTGCACATCAAATTTTTCGGTAAAAGCGGCAACAGAACCAAAGAACAGCGGGCCGTACATTTCATAGTGCTTTACCCCGTTGGCATCGGTATACTTGCGGGCCCTGATGCGCTTGGCACTTTCCCACGCAAACACCAACGCGGCTATAATTACACCTATCAATACGGCCAAAGCCAGGTTGTGCAGCCAAATAGTAATAGCGGCCACCAGTATGCCAACAAACACATCAGACTTAGGCATTTTGTTTATAATCCTGAAACTGATCCATTCAAAGGTGCCAAAAGCTACCATAATCATAACGCCTACCAGCGCGGCCATAGGTACTCTTTCTATAACAGGAGCACCAATAAGAATAATAACCAGTATGGTAAACGCGGCGACAATGCCTGCCAGGCGTGCTCTTGCACCAGCCGAGAGGTTCACCAGCGTTTGCGCGATCATGGCGCAGCCTCCCATCCCAAAAAAGAAGCCATTCAGAAGGTTAGCGCTGCCTTGCGCTACACATTCTCTGTTGCCGTTGCCACGTGTGCCGGTAATTTCATCTACCAGGTTGAGCGTGAGCAGACTTTCTGTAAGGCCCACACCAGCCATAATCAAAGCGTAAGGGAAAATAACCTGCAACATGTCCAGGGTGAGTGGTACCTCCGGTATATGGAACGGCGGTAATCCACCGCTTACGGAGGCAATATCTTTTACTATTTTAGTATCTATACCGAACCCGAACACTATCGCAAACACGACTATAATGGCAACCAGAGAGGGTGGTACTGCCTTCGTAACTTTAGGCAGAAAAATAATAATAGCGATGGTAAGAGCCACCAGTCCGGCCATTATGTACAGCGGCTCGCCCGATAACCAACTTACCTCTCCGTTTACGACCGTCTTGAACTGCTCAATCTGCGACATAAAAATGATAACCGCCAGACCATTTACAAAGCCGAACATTACGGGCTGCGGTACCAGCCGAATAAATTTGCCCAACTTAAATACTCCGACTATAATCTGTAATACTCCTGCCAGTGCTACCGCAGCAAACACGTACTCCAGGCCATGCGACTGCATAAGGGCAATAAGCACTACAGCCGTAGCACCCGCCCCACCCGAAATCAGTCCTGGTCTGCCGCCGAATACTGCCGTTACCAAACCCATAATAAAGGCGGCGTATAAACCAACCAAAGGCGGAAAACCGGCTAGTATGGCAAACGACAGCGATTCCGGAATCATAGTCATGGCTACTGTGAGCCCAGCCAGAATTTCAATTTTATAATCGACCTTGTTGCTGAAGTCGAACAGGCGTAAATATGGTTTCATATAAAGAGCTTAGTTGAGCTAATAAAAAGGATAGTGTGCTGTAATAGGAGCAGCAATGGTTAAAGCGCAATTATTCTAATGAAAATGGCCTTCCGGAGAGATTTGGCTAAAAAAAGCCTCTGGCCCAACGGGGTATGCGCCACTTTCTTAAAAGAGTGAACTTATAAAATGATAGATACAGAAAATGAGCTCAGTGCCGGAAAGGAGTAGCACTGAAAACAGAATGGTATTATAGAGCAGAAGCTCAGGGTGGAGTCACCAGGCTATGTTGAACTTTGTTTCTCATTTTGGAGCTGCAAAGCTAAAGATATATTTTGTAAATAAAAACCGACTGGGCTTAGCCTTAACCTCTTCAGGCATTGCTTCTGCAGTTATGGCGCTTCTCCCAGAAAGTAACAAATTCCCGTTGCGTCCCTTCCTGAAGGATGCCTTTCAGCCCACTGTTTCGGGCTGAAAGGCAAAGCAACTTCTTCCATACTAGCGCTTCAACATCTGTTTATAGGCTCACCACACCGCCTGCTCAAATTGCTTTTGTGGCTGTAGCTGCACGAAATTGAATATTTATAGCTAATTTGGCAGATATCACTTTAAAATTAAGCTTATGTTGCAGTCTATGACAGGCTTTGGCAGTTCCCGCCTCGATGCTGACCAATACACGATATCCGTAGAAATACGGTCTTTAAACTCAAAAAGCATGGACCTGAGCGTGCGGCTTCCGCGCTTTCTGGCCGAGCAGGAATATGAAGTCCGGAACTTGTTAACTAAATCGCTGGTGCGTGGAAAGGTAAGTATCTGCATCGACTTTAGCCGGAACAAAGCACAGAGAACCCAGAACTCTATAAACAAGGAGCTGCTACAGGCTTACTACCGCGAGCTGGAAGAGGCTGCCGACTTAGTGGGGGCCGAGAAACAGGATCTTTTCCGGTTGGCACTGCAGATGCCCGATGTAATGCAGCAGGAGCAGGCAGAAGATGAAGCCGGCGACACGGTATGGAGTGTAGTGCAGCCGCTGGTGCAGGAGGCGCTGGAAAGCATTAACACGTTTAGGGCAGATGAAGGGAAGGCACTTACAACCGAGATCATGTCTTACATAGATCGCATCCGGATTCTGCTGGCCGAAATAGAAAAACGCGACCCGGTGCGGATGGAGCACATCCGAAACCGCATTAAAAGTCACCTGACTGAAATTTCAGCGTCCGAATCGTTCGACCAGAACCGATTTGAGCAGGAGATGATCTACTTTATGGAAAAGCTCGACATTGCCGAAGAAAAAGTACGCCTGATAAACCACCTGCACTATTTCACAGAAACGGTTTACCTGCCCGAACCAACCGGCAAAAAGCTTGGTTTTATTTCGCAGGAAATTGGCCGCGAAATAAACACCATCGGTTCCAAAGCAAACGATGCCGTTATTCAGCGGTATGTGGTAGAAATGAAAGAGGAACTGGAAAAGATAAAAGAGCAAATAAATAACATCCTATAACAGGTGCCGCACAGGCGCATGTTATTGCCTGCTGTTGCTTTTGCAACAGCAGGCTTTTTTTATCAATACCAATCCCAGGGTACTTTCCGAAATCAGAAAGTACCTATTCAAATATCATAAATTGATGCTGTTCCTGTGCCAGGTACTTTTAGTAGGAGGCAGGTACGGTCAAAAATTTAATCGGAATAGAAGTAAGGGGTCTCAGCCTGATGACTGCTGCAAGCGGTGATGGTGCGGAGCTTACTGTAAAGATCCTGAGAGCCTGTATGCTGGTTCGAAAGGGTAGGAGCAGGCAAGGCTGGAGCCTGAGAAGGAGTGGCAGAAAAGGAAACGCTGTAGTTTTATTTTGACTAATGGTACATTGTCTGGATTCCTGAAACAGGAAAAGCTATAATACTAAGGCAACCGCTTCGCAATAACTTCTACAGTCGGTAATAGGTTAGGGTATTGCTTCATTTCTGTTCTAACTGCAATTTGATCTACATCGTCAGCAGTTTTTTTAATAATGCCTGCAAACATCAGGACTATGGCGCATAATAATGTGATGATTTTCATGGCGATATCTTTTTAGGGTTAATAAATTCATTGATACTCTATAGATAGTGAAAGCAACCTGAAGGTTGCTCCGGAATCTAAAAATATTTTATACATTTTAAATTATTTGTTTCTGTCTTATTCTAAGTAGCTACGAGGCTTTTAAACTGGAATTACCTGCCGTTTAAAAGTTGTTTGATGGGTTCAATTTCTCTCTAAATAGTATACGAGAAATTCTGGAATAATGCCATTGTATTCTAACAAACATTAGTATATAATTTGTTTTATTAAATTGTAAATCAGAGAATTAAGGTGTTCAATCCTTTGCTTCTGTAGCTGCAGTGGGTATGGGCTTTCTGCAGCAGAACCTGCTCCTTTACTCTGTGTTTAAACCATAACTTAAGTATGATATTGCTTTAGCTACACTTAGGTTCTTTAAAACTGAATTATTCTAATGAAAAGAGCCTTCCAGAGCTTTCCTGGCGCTGAGTTATATAAGAGGCCTTACCTCAGGACTAATGTGACGCCCGCAACTACTCAGCCTGTAAGGCAGCAGCAAAATCGATGAGGAGCTTATACACCTCCGGAAAGCGGGTTAGCGGTAGTTGCTCCGGCTTATCGTGTACGTTGTGGTAGGCTGTGGTGCCGCCCAGGGTATAGAAAAAGAAAGACGGAACTCCTTTCTCCGAAAACGGATAATGGTCGGAGTTAGCTGCTTTTCCCCTGCTCCTGATTTGCGGCAGGTAATTTCCGGCTTTATTTATGTCGGTAAGCAGTTTAAATTCCTTTGGGTGTATACTGCCGTTTACAGCCATCATGCCTTCATCGCCTGTGCCCAACAAGTCGAGGTTCACCAGAAACCTAATTTGGTGAAGCGGGAACAGCGGATGTTGGGTGTAATGAAAGGAGCCGACTAAACCTGCCTCTTCGGCTGCAAATGCTATAAAGGCCAGACTATAGGCGGGTTGGTTTTCTGGTTTTCCGTAATGAGCGGCCAGCTCCAACAGCATAGCGGTGCCGCTGGCGTTGTCGTTGGCTCCCGGAAAATATACGTCTTTGCCCTGACCTCCTAAATGGTCGTAGTGCGCGGTAAACACCAGAAAAGAGTCTGGCTGCATGCTGCCTTTTACCACAGCTATTACATTTTGAGTCTGGTAAGCAGGCTGATAATCGGCTGCAACACTGAATTTGACTTTGCCAACTTTTTCTGGCCAGGCAGATGACTGAACGTCAAAAGCCGGGAATTGGCTCTGTTGCCGTGCCACAGTGCTTAGCAGCCCCTTTGGCTGCAGTACTATATGGGCCTGCGCTTGCAGAACCTGCACCTGATAAGGCTGGGGCAGGTTCTGCAGCAAAGGCTGGTGCTGTTGCCTGTAAACAAGCACCCTCTTATGCAGCGGCTGTGCAAAAAAGCGACTGGCAGCAGCGGCATCTGTAAACAGTAGCGTGTCGAGGGGCAGCAATTTGGCTTTGCCTTTACCTGAGGCCGCTCCTGACTGAGCCACAAACTCTGCCCCGGCCCGAAGCTGTTTTCCATCGGCTTGCAGTAGCGGGGTTTCTGTTATGCGATTTACAGGTAACGTAAAGTTCTGGAAGTAGCTCTTGCCTATTGGCTGCAGGCCTGCAGCTTCTAATCTGTGCTGGATGTAATTTGCTGCCTTGGCATCGCCTTGGTAAAGGTAGCCGCGGCCATGCATGGTGGGTGAGCAGAGCGTGTCGATAGTTTGCCGCACGCGCACCATATCTTGCGCCTTACCAGCGAGGCAGGCAACCAGGCAGAAGAACAGGAGGAGCAGTGAGTGGGGTTTTAGGCTCAAGTCTGTGAGGTTTTAAATTAGGATGGTTTGATGTGCAACAATGGTTAAGATACAGAAAAGAAATACCTTACCGAGTCCTTGGGCAGGCTTTTTGCAGCAAGAGGGACTTGGCTTTGCTGCACATGGCTGCCTTCGAACAGCTATAATTTCTAATTTTTAATTGAGCGCAGCCAAAAGATTCTTCTAATGAAAATGCCCTTCCGGAGGCAGTTTTGCCTTTTATATCCTGGGAGTGGAGTAGGGTAAATTTAGTGAGGGCTACTGCTGGTAAATCCATTTAAACAGCACAATTCCGCTTAGGCAGCCAATGGTGTTACTGAGTACATCAATTATATCGCCTTGCCTGCCATAAATGATGAATTCTTGCAGAAGCTCAATTGCTATCCCGTAGAGAGTGCATATGAGCAGGGAGTAGCGGATGGCATAATGCCTCAGGCGGGTATTGGTATACTGTTTTCTGAGTCCTACGATCATTAGGAAAGTAAGTACCGAAAACAGGAAAATATGGGCAAAAGAATCAAATGAAAAAAGCTCCCTAACCGAGGTGGCAGGTGCTGAAGTATTGGGCAGCAGTGTCGTGATCAGAATCACTGCTGCCCACATAAAAGTAAAGAGGTTGTACCGTAGAATCAAGTCTTACAGGTGTGTGTCGCGCGGTGGTGAGTTACTGACCAATTAGCTCGCTGTAGGCAGCGGCAGATAGCAAGCCTTCCAGTTCGCTGGCATCTTCTATAGAAATTTTTACGATCCAGCCGTCGCCGTAAGGGTCAGAGTTTACAAGCTCCGGGCTGGCGTCTAATTTTTCGTTTAGCTCAAGCACAGTGCCGCTAACCGGGCTGAAGAGGTCAGAAACTGTTTTTACAGCCTCTACTGTACCAAACACATCGTTCTGGCTGATTTGTTTATCTACAGTGTCAACGTCTACATACACAATATCGCCTAGTTCGCTTTGTGCAAAGTCTGTAATACCAACGTAGGCTACATCTCCCTCTACACGTATCCACTCGTGGTCTTTCGAATACTTCAGGTTTTCAGGTAGGTTCATTTGTTTGTTAGTTTAGATGGAATGTCTTCCCAAAAGTACTTTCTTTTTCCCAATGCTGAAATATTATTGCAAACTTACTCGTAGCTGAATGCCTCCCTCCGTTACACTATTACGGAACGAAGTAGATATTTTAGGATCAGAAACAGTACGTAGCAAATAAAACTGCATGTTTACCCGCTGGCTCAGCACATAGTCTACGGTTGGGCGCAAGGTGAGCTGTTTGGTGCCGTTTGTGATCTGGTTTTGGCTGTACTCATTTCCATGCTCATCCCGGGCGATAGCCCGCTGCACCGTCTGGTTATCACGTACCGAGAAATCCATTCGCATGGTCACCTCATTATCGAGCGCCCTGGTCATAAACGGTAGTTTTAATTTATTTTTAGTGTAACCGAAGCCAAATACATAATCGATTACATTAGTCTCGGTTACCTGCGCATTGGTCATGTTCAGCGATAGGTTCCGCTCCACCTTATACTCCAGACGGCCTGTAAAGTTAGTTTTGGTTCTGAAGTTAACACCTAGCAGCGGGGCCAGCCGTTCCATAATTGTTACCTGGCTCACAATGTAATACGGAATTATCTGCCCAAACTCATTTCTGTTAGATGGGAAGCCTGCAGGTTCCTGATCGTAGGCCAATGAGCTGGTAAAGTTGGTAATGTTGTACGAGGAGTTGTAGGCATGGGTCAGGTTTACCTGACTAAACCAGCGCTTAAAGAACTCCAGCTGCGACAGACCGTTGTAGTCGATACGCCAGTTTGGAATAGGCAGGCGGTCAAACGGCTTCGAAGATTTTGCCTGGTACTTGTTTATGTCGCGGCCCTGGTAAGCATACAGGAAAGACTCCATCAGTACCGACTGCGAGTTAAGTCTGTAAGCAGAGTCTGCCGCTGCTGGGTTGGCATTTGTCAGCTTCTCCTGCACATTGTACCTGTTCTTTATATAATCATCGAAAGCTTGAGACGTGCCGCCGGAAGTCGATTGGAACAAGGTGCCCAGCGCCATAAACGAGGTACTGAACGAGCCCATGTTGATGGGGTTCTGCCGCTGGTCTATTGCGCCGGTATTGCCAAAGTCATCGAACTCCTTACGGTAAAACACTTCCTGTATTCTCGAAAGATTGCGACGGGCATCTATCTGCACGTTAAATGATTTAATTGGCTCCAGGTTGGCACGCAGCGTCATAATCTCTGCTAACTCCGAGCTGAAAGGAGTATTGAGGTACTGGCTGCTATCGGTGTACCAGCCATTGCCAGATACTGTGTTGTAAAGCTCATCAAGGTCGTATTGCCTGCCCAGCACAAATGGTAAACCAGGTGCCTCAAATCCTTTGTCGAGGCCAAACATATGGCTCGATGGCAGGTATCCCGGAACCATGCTGCGCTTATCCTGCTCATATACAAAGTTAACAGAGCGTGTCATCATCAGCAGGCGTGCCAAAGACTTGGCAAACTTCATTTCAGACCTTGGCTTTTGTGCGGTAGTGTCGTTAGGAGCTGCAAGTGGGGGCTGTGCCTGTGGCGGCGGTGGCGTATTAACATCTTTCAGGAACCGCACCTTGTTGTAGAGCTTTACCAGGTCGAACTTGCCGTTTAAGGTAAAGTCGGTGCTGTTTTCAGCAATATTTCCGAGCCTGAACTCTGCATCCTGGTTCAAAGCTGTAGAGCCTGCTGTCCAGATGTAGGTGGCGGCATAACGCGTTTCGGCGCTCATCCAGTCTGTTAACGGGAACTTGTCGAGCGGGAGCTTGTAGTTCACGGCAATTACCTGGTTAAAGTTGGTATTCCGTCCTCCTGACTTCAAATTTTTCCATATAATCGCATTTTTATAGGCAATAGAGTCTATGTCGCTGTTTATACGATCGTCTGGCTCATCTACTACCGAGCGATTAGAAGCGGTGTAATCTATTGTTAAACTCTTTGTTAGGTCCCACTTCATGTCGTAGATGCGATTGAAGAAGAAATACTTCTGGAAGGTTGGCGCAATGCCTCTGGAGCTAATAACGCTCGAGCCTGCCTCGCGGCGCTGCAGGAAGGTTTCGTTGTAGCGGCGGTCCAGGTCAGCCCGGAAAGCGAAGCTGCTTGGCAGGGGGGTAAAGTTCAGGTCTTTAATCAGGCGCAGGTAAGGCGATTTGATGGCCTCCACCTGTGCAAACGGGGTATAGTTCTTAGGTGTGTTATTGTAAGTATAGGCTACACCGCCTGTATATGTTTTGGTGAAATCGCGTTCTGTTTCGATGTTGGTAAACAAGCGCTCGGCATAAGAATAGGAGAAAGAAAGGTTCTCCACATCGTATGGCTTCACTTTGGCTTCGGGGTTGGTACGCTCTTTCCGGACATTAAGCAAGCTGATGCTTTTCCGGGTCTCCATGGTCGTTACTTTCCTTTTGTATTCCCGCTCCGAATCATCAGAATTAAAGCGTTCCAGCGACTGCTCAAGCGGCACATCCTTGTCCAGCGGGTCGAACTGAGGCTGGCTGTTTAAAGTACCATACTGCACACTTAGTGGCACCTTAATGCCAGATTTCTCGGGCAGGAACTTGTCGGCTGCCACGTTGGCGCTAATATCGAACAAAGCAGTATTTTCGCGGGCGCGCTGTGCTATTTTTTGCTGCAAGCCACCAAAGCCTATAGTAGTGTAGCTACCGGTGGCTGTAATGCTGGCAAAGTCGGCGAGTTTGGTGTTCAGGCGCGCGTTAGCTGCCCAGCCGGTCTGGTTACGGAAGTCGGTTACGCGCAGCTCGTTTACCCACACGCAAACAGAGTGCGGGCTGCTGTCTTCGTTCGGCCTACTAGGGTTCCGCACCCCAATCATAACGCTTTGCACCTCACTAAAATCGGGGTTACCCATTACCCTGATCGTTTTGCCATTGATCGAAGTATCGTAAGGAAGACGCATATCGTAACCGGCAATTTTATTCCGCTCCATCTTAGCGTTCACAAGGTCCTGAATGGCAATGTCTATTTCGTTTTCAGAGGGCCATATTTCCTCTCGGGTGTTGGCACTAGGGTTGGTGAGTTTGAGCGGAACAATGTACTCGTAGTAATTTTGCGAATAGTCTGTTCCGATACGAATAAATACCTGAGTGTCGTCGTCTCTGGTATTCGGGTTGCTGCTCTCTGCATGTACAAACATTTTCAGGCGCTTGTATATCAGCATGTCGAGCGAAATATTTTTATAAACAGCCTTTGAGAAAGAGTCTCTCAGGTCTTCTACACACAACTGCAGCGACTGCTCGTTCTGGCGGCGGTTGTTGGTAGAGGCGTAGTCACGCAAACGTTCAATTCCAGGCGGCACTACATACGGAATGCTACCTTCTACCGGTTGGCCGTTTTCTTCTATGTTCACAGTAGAAACCGTAAAAGCACGAGCATCGTCGGTACAGGTTAGGCAGGGGTTGCCATCTGTAATAGGTTGCAGGAACGTACGCCACTGATTAGCCACAAACTGGAACTGCAGGAAACGCAGCACCACCGGGTCCGCAAACTGCGTCATGTACATCCGCATAAACCGGATAGACTTAAAGCCGTTGATGTTACCTACGCTGCCTGTAGGCTGGCGCACAGGAATGCGGAACTGGTACCAGTTTACCTGGTCGCCGTGAATATTCTGCACAATGCGGTCTACAATATAGTTCTGCCCTACATTTAGTTGACCAGGCTGCAGGTTTATTTTGTATTCGTAATACTGCTCCAGATCACTGATGATGTTGTCGCGGTTCAGGTCTTCTTTGTCTGGGAAGGCATAGTTGGAGAAGCGGCTATTTTCAGGCGAGTTATTCTCCATGCCGTTAAAGTTCTTATAGCGGCGCAAAATACCTGCCCCCTGCTGATCATAAATCGCATCCAGGTGGTGGTTAAAGTTATCAGCTGAGGGGTCGTCTAAAACAGATTGTGCTGGCGAGCCCGGAATCAGGTTTAGGAAGCTTGACTGAAAGTGTCGTCTTTCATCTTCATCGTTGAGTCCATCCAGGCCGATATCTTGGAACTGGCGACCTCCTGGTACTCCGGTAAAAGCATCTGTCAGGAATTGTTGGGTAGTTACGCGTCCCCAGATAGTCTCCTCCAGGTTCTGTACATCGGTAGGAGAGGCAGGCAAGCCATTTTCAAAGGAGTAACGGCCGTCCTTCATAATATCTTCCGAAACACTTCCAAGGTTCAGTACTAATTCGCCTCCTTCGGTGCTGGTAATAGGGTTTCCCAGATCGTCTTTACGGCCGTTGGGGCCTGTAATGAAAGGGTCCATCATCCAAAACTCCACATACTCAATATTGGCGTTATCAAAGTCAGTATCGAAAGCAATGTCGCGGCTGATGCCTCCCCAGTTGTTGCGTGGGTCTCCCTGTAACCTGCCCTGGGCATCCAGGTTTGGATTATAGTTGTACTGTCCACGGTCGCGTGGGTAGTAAGCCAAGTCGAAGGTATACTCGTAGGTATTTGCAACCTGAGGGTCACGGCCCGGAAACACCTCGGTTCTTCGCACACCCCGCACATAATGGTTGGAAACTTCCTCTTTGGTGATATTAGAAGGCCGGAGGTTATCGTTTTCGCGGTAGAAAATTTGATCTACGGTGTACCAGGCAAGTTTAGCACGGTTGTAAGAAAATGCGAGACCTTCGCCTTTTATAAGTGGCGCGGGAGTGGCTGCCAGTCGCCAGTTGTTGTTATTAAACCCGCCCAGGCTGAAGGGGGTTTCAGAGCCTTCAAAATCATCGATGTAGGAAGTGCCGTCTTCATTTACCGGAGACTTTGATTTGTTAGGTACCAGCTGGGCAAATTCTCCGCTAAAGGTAACGCTGGAGGGAGCTTTGGTCTGGATAAGTGGAATACGATCTGTCAGTTTTGTTAAGAAACGAGATTCTTTGCTCAGGTTTATATCCAGTCCGTAGATGGTGTTATTGCTGGGCTCGTCACCGATACTAACACGGTTTATAAAAGGTTGCTCCTTCAGGTGCAGTACTGTGGCACCTACATTAATATCATCGCTTACGGCATAATCAAAGCGGGCTCCCAGCAGGGTACGCGGCTGAATATTCATTAACTCGGCCTTCTCGTAGGTTACCCGCAGGTCGCTGGCAGAACTAATGTAGCTGGGGTTTAATATTTTAATCCTGCCCATGTCGTAGAACACCTGATAATCGGTGCCTTCTGTCAGGCGGGTGCCACCTGAGTAAACCGCCACAGAACCTTCTGCTATACGAAAGCCCGGCAAGGCAATCTCATCGGTGGAGGAGGCCTGAAAACGACCTTTCAAAAAGAACTTGGCTTTTACAGTGTTTTGCTGTGCATCAGTTTGAGTTTGTTCATACAGTTCCTGAAATACGTAGCGCTCTACGAGTTCGGGCCTGCCTGTAAATTGCTCGGCCAGGTAAGTGCCGAAAGGCTCCACAACCGGGAAAATAACAGTGCCCATTTCAGGGTCTATGGTAATTCCCGGAATAAAGTCGAAGTTACCGTCGCGTGGCTTATCGTTGTTGGTGTTTACATTGTCGAGGTTAAAGACTTCTATCAGCGGGATGTTCTGGATTGGACTTGCCTCTTTCAGGCTGGTAATGTCCACACCTGTTTCGTCGTCTTTGTACACAATCTGCAGCTGAAAGTTTTCTCTGTTGAGTTGGGTGGCATCCAGGCGGTATACGTTCTTCATGAGCAGGTCCCAGGTGGGGTACTCCAGCGAAGGATTGGTGGCGCGCAGCATTTTCATTTGAATAACCTGGTCATCCTGGCGGTTCTGGTAATCGTCCATCAGCTCCCCAACTTTATAGGTACGACCATTATAGGTATATTCAAACGCTACACCCAGCACCTGGTCCGGCAGAAGCGGCGTGTTCAGCGAGATATAGCCTAATTGAGGGTTAAATTTGTATTCGCGTGTATCCAGCTTTCGCGCCCGTACGTGCTCAAAGTCCACACCTTTTTGCAAGCCTAAGCCGCTTAAGTAGCTATCTACCCGGTTGTTGTCGCGGGCGGCGTTGTTGTTGGCTACCTGGCTGTAGAGGGTGTTGACATCGTTGGAGGCGGGAGCATTGGCCCGGCCGCCAAATTGCTGGCGATAAGGGGTGGCCTCACCCATATCCATGTAAGTAACCATGTTGCGCAGGTTTTCTGTAGACCGGTTGTTGTTGGTAACATAAAGCTCAATTCGCCTGATAACAATGCCAGAGTTTACCAGCGGCAGGTTGCTTAGCGTGTTATCGTAGCGGTTACGGAAGAATTGCGACAGAAAGAAGTGGCGGTTGTTATCATATTGGTCTGCCCTGATTTCAAAAGGTTTATTCTGCGCGCCATTCTGAATCACAATTTCATCGTTGCGCCCGCGAACGTTGGCAGCAATGGCCGTAACCCCTAAACGGCCGAACTGCAGCTGCGTTTTAATACCGAACAGGTTCTGGGCACCTGTAACCAGCGAGTTGTTGAGGGGCAGGCTAACGTTACCAGCTTCTATCTTCCTGATAATCTCTTCTTCGAAGCCGGTATAATCCAGCTTCATGTTGTTCTCGAAATCGAAATTGGCGTTATTGTCCCAGTTAAAGTTGAGCTGCATTTTCTCGCCTATTTTACCGACAAGGTTTAACGAGATGTTCTGGTCAAAATCAAAATCGCCGGTGCGCTGCTGGCGGAGCGGAATGTTAGGGTTCTCGTTGCGGTTAAAGCGTGCACCAAATTTTAGTGCGATGTTACCATTAGGCTGAATGTCCACATAGCTGCCTCCAAAAATACGGTCGAAAACAGGGCTTAAGTAAATTTTGGGAACCAGGCGGTTGCTGCTGAGCACGCTCTCGCCATCGAGGCTGGCTGATTTGGAGCGCCAGTAGTCGCGGATTGCCTGCTTTTGCTGCCACTCCGAGTACTCTTGCAACGACATAGACGAAGGCATGCGGTAGTTTATGTCGCCGATCTTCTCTGTGATGTTATAAATATTCAAACTATCATCCAGTTCTACTTCCATTTTGAGGTTATCTGGCTGACCTAGCAGGAGGGGTGAGGAACTGGAGCGGGTGCTAAATGGGTTGCCGCGCCTGTCGCGGGGAACAAAAGTAGGACGACGACTAGGAATATAAGGTAATAATTTGGCAGTATCTGATTTTACTGTGTCTTGCAGTGCAATCAGATGTTGGAAAGCCAATAATCTAAAATGGTTGCGCGAGCGATTACCTTCTGCCTGCGACCACCAGGCTATCATAGATATAGTAGCAACTGCTGCCAGGAGCAGGTTGTGCTTTTTACTTTTCCAGATCAAAATCGGATATTATTCTAAGAAGATTTTAACGCAAACTTTATCAGCTCTTCCACACTCAGATTGCTGCCTTCACGCTTGATAATGGCATCCAGTGTCTTCTCTGCCACGGTTTTAGCAAAGCCTAAAGTCACTAAAGCAGATAACGCCTCGGCCCTGTTTGTATTGTGTGCTGCTGCAGGAATAGAAGTGGTATCAGTTAAAGCATCTTTTTTAATTTTATCTTTCAACTCCAGAATAACACGTTGTGCTGTTTTGGCACCAATTCCTTTGACCTGTTGTATGGTGCGTACATCTTCCCGAACAATAGCCTGCTGAATTTCCTCCACCGTAAGCGACGAGAGAATCATCAGGCCCGTGTTGGGGCCCACTCCTGAGATAGAGATCAGGAGCAGGAAGGTTTCTTTTTCAGCTGTAGTAGTGAAGCCATAGAGTGTATGGGCATCTTCTTTTATGTGCAGGTACGTCTGAAGGCGGCACCTTTCTCCGGTTGGTAAAGACGAATAAGTGCTGAGCGGTATTTTGATCTGGTAACCTACGCCATTAACATCTATAATGACGTAGGTCGGATCTTTGTACGCTAATTTGCCATCGATATAGGCTATCATCTGGTACGTTTATAATGGTTTTGAGCATCTACCACGGCAATAGACACCATGTTAATAATTTCGCGGATGGAGCTGCCTAGCTGCAGAATATGTACTGGCTTGCCCATGCCCATGAGCACAGGGCCTATTACCTCTGCGCCACCTATTTCCTGCAGCACTTTATAGGCAATGTTGCCTGATGTAAGGGTCGGGAAAATAAGTGTATTGGCACCTTTCTCAGCCAGCTCACTAAAAGGATACACTTCGCGCAGCAGGTCGCGGTTCAGGGCGGTGTTGGCCTGCATCTCGCCATCTATGAGCAGTTCCGGGTAACGCTGTTTAGCTTTGCGCACTGCCTCTGCAGCCTTGCTCGGTATATCGCCCTGTACCGACCCGAAGTTGGAGTAGGATAGCATGGCAATACGCGGCTCGGTGTCGAAAAAGCGAACAGCACGGGCAGTAAGGCCAATGATGTCTACCAGCTCGTCGGCAGTAGGATTTACGTTAACGGTGGTATCGGCAAAGAAATAAGGCTCTTTGTTGTTCAGGATAATGTACATACCTGCCACTTTGTTGATACCTTTCTCCACCCCAATTACCTGCAGGGCAGGTAGTATAGTTTTAGAATAGTCGCGGGTGAGGCCTGAGATAAGGGCATCGGCTTCACCTACCTGCAGCATCATACTGCCAAAGTAGTTCCGGTCGCGCAGCAGGCGGCGACTGTCTGAAAGCGTAAGGCCCTTGCGCTGACGCTGCTTGTAAAGCAACTGAGCAAATTCTTCACGCTTGGCATCTTCTTCGTAAGGGTCTATTATCTGGCAGTCGCTCAGGTCTAAGTTGTGCTCCTCAATAATGGCGTTAATGGTTTTGCGATCGCCGAGAAGTATAGGCTTTGCAATGCGCTGTTCCTGTACCGACTGGGCTGCTTTTAATATTTTGTAATGATCTGCCTCGGTAAACACCACAGTTTGCGGATCTTTCTTGGCCTGAATAGTAATGCGGGTCATCAGCTTCTGATCTATGCCGATGCGCTCTTTCAGTTCTTCTTCGTATGCTTCCCAGTTAGTAATCGGAATGCGAGCTACACCACTTTCTATGGCTGCTTTGGCCACCGCCGGCGAAATAGCCGTGATCAGGCGTGGGTCCAGAGGTTTGGGAATAAGATAGGTGCGGCCGAAAGCGATAGAGTTGTCGCCGTACGCTTTGTGCACAATTTCTGGTACAGGTTGCTTTGCCAAGGAAGATAGGGCATATACGGCTGCCAGTTTCATGGCCTCGTTTATTTCGGTAGCGCGCACATCCAATGCTCCCCTGAATATGTAAGGGAAACCCAGCACGTTGTTTACCTGGTTAGGATGGTCGGAGCGGCCGGTAGCCATAATAATGTCTTCGCGGGTAGCCATGGCTACATCGTAAGGAATTTCGGGGTCCGGATTAGCCAGCGCAAAAATGATAGGATTGGGGGCCATTAGTTTCACCAGTTCCGGCGCCAGCACGTTACCTGCCGAAAGGCCTACAAATACATCTGCATCGGTTAGGGCTTCGGCCAGCGTACTAATCGGGCGATCTGTTACAAACTGGGCCTGGTACATATCCAGGTCATCGCGCGAAGTGCTGATGATGCCGTTTTTATCGAACATCACGATGTTGCCGAGCTTTACACCCAGCGACACATAAAGCTTGGAGCAGGCAATGGCGGCTGCTCCGGCACCGTTTACCACAATGCGCACTTCATCTATGTTCTTTTCTGCCAGCTCCAGCGCGTTGAGCAGGGCCGCCGACGAAATAATAGCTGTGCCGTGCTGATCGTCGTGCATCAGCGGAATATTCATCTGCGACTTGAGCGCAGTTTCTATCTCAAAGCTTTCCGGCGCTTTAATGTCTTCGAGGTTAATGCCGCCAAAGGTTGGTTCCAGCGATTTTACAATCCGGATGAACTCCTTTGGGTCGGTGCAGTCTATTTCAATATCAAAAACATCGATGCCAGCAAATTTTTTGAAGAGTACGCCTTTGCCTTCCATTACTGGTTTAGAGGCGTCGGGCCCAATATTGCCTAAGCCTAATACGGCCGTTCCGTTAGAAATTACACCTACTAGGTTTCCTTTGGCAGTATATTTATAGGCATTGTCGCGGTTAGCGGCAATTTCTTTACATGGTTCGGCAACACCCGGTGAGTAGGCCAGGGCCAGGTCGTGTTGCGTACTCAGCATTTTAGTTGGTACTACTTCTATTTTGCCGGGTTGCCCCTGCATATGGTAATTTAAGGCATCTTGTTTATTGACTTTAATCATGTTACGTGTAGTAGGTGTATGTATCAAGGTTGCACTAGACTTTCGATCGTACTTAAGGTTGCAGGCTTACAAAAAATAGTACTCCATTTCTGAAAAATTTCTTGTTGCTTTTGCCGAAACCAGAAACAAAGATACTGTCTCTCTTATTTATATGCTCACAATGTTTCGTTTTTTGAGCAAAAAACAAAGTGCCCCGCTATTGAAATTTCACTATAGTTTCTATTCAAAATTACCTATATAAGCTATAGGAGCAGCAGAGGCGATAGTTTTGTGAAAATAAGGGAGCATGATTTTTTTGTTATGCCACAATTATTGTAATAAAAACGGCCTTCGGGAGGTACAATTGTATTTTACAGACCAAGGGCTTACATGCACTTCAGAAAATGAATTTTGCCGGAGTTTGCTGAAGTAAAAAGTAGCTGGTTCTTTAATCTCAGCAACTCTTCCTGGAGAGGCATTAGTATAGAGCAGCCATTTTGCGTTTGTCGCAAAAGCCCTGCAAAATGTCTTAATTACACCGCTTTAAAGCGCCGCCTGTTCTATTCCTTTGTATAAACAAAATGCTTTAGGAAACATGAAAACAAATAAGACAACCAAGATTATTTATTGGGTATCTACCGGCATCATTTTTCTTTTTGAAGGCCTTATGCCAGCTCTTACCTCCCATACAGAACTTGCGGTGGAGGGAGTCCGGCATTTGGGCTACCCGGATTATTTCAGAGTAATGCTGACGGTTTTTAAAGTAGTGGGGGCTTTGGCGCTGGTGCTGCCTTTTGTAAGAGGCCGGTTTAAAGAGTGGGCTTATGCTGGTTTCGGCATTACCATGCTTTCGGCATTTGTGAGTCATGGCGTGGTAGATGGTTTCCACGGGCAAACGTTCTTCCCGCTTTTCATCTTTGGTATTCTGGTGGTATCGTACCTTACCTATCACAAGCTCTCTAAATTACGATATGCCAATTACCTCAAGCAAGAGCAGCATAAAACAGCATCAGCACTGCAGGTTTGATGTATTAAGAGGGTTTGGTTTCCGAGCAGTAATTATTCTAATGAATTCCGCCTTCCGGAGGTAAAAAATGCTATTTTATCAATAGGGTACTGGGGTATTAGCATAAAACCATAGAGCCCCTTCTGCAACAGAAGAGGCTCTATGGTTTTAATGACATGTGATTACCTATATTAGCTGATAATGAGCTTTTGACCAGGCTTTAGTTTATTCGACTTTAAGTTGTTCACCTTTTTTATCTGATCTACTGTAATGCCATTGTACTTCTGAGAAATATCCCACAGAGTATCGCCTGGCTGCACATGATATATTTTCTTCAGTTTTTCTGCCGGTTTTGGTTGCGCCTGCTTTTTGGCAGCTGCCGGAGTTTCTGCTGCCACAGCAGGAGCTGCAGAGGCTAATAAGGTAGTAGGCTTAGTGGCAGGAACCATAATGGTTAGTTTCTGGTCGGGCTGAATATAATTGCCCTCCAGTTTATTCCACTTCTTTAATTCTTCTACAGTTACCTGGTGGCGTAACGCAATGCGTATAAGGTTATCGCCGCGCTTCACTACGTAAGTAGTTTCTTGTTCGGCCGTATCAGCAGGGGCTTCGGTGGTGGCAGAAGCCAGGATAGCCGGTGTTTCTGTGGGAGCGAGGTCTTTTAAAAGATCAGGCTGTTTAGAGGCAGGCAGCGAGGCCAGTAAAATACATTCCTTATCTGTTTTTAACAAAGCAGTGCTGTGAGCAGGAATGCGTAATTTATAATTTTTTATACTTTCCGGGAGCTCAGGCTTCTTGATTTCGGGGTTCAGTGCCATTAGTTTTTCCGGGGCTATATGAAGTTGCTCGGCTAACCGCTCCAGGTCGATTGGCTGATCTATAACCAGGTGCTCGGTAGGTACGGCATATAAAATAGAGTCGGAGAAGATGTTGTGCTCCGGCGCATAGTGCATGGCATAGATGACGGCCGTCATGGAAGGCACATAGCTGCGGGTCTCTTTTGGCAGGTAAGGAAACACCTGCCAGAAAGTTTTTTTACCGCCACCTGCACGCCTGATGGCCTTATTTACATTGCCCTGGCCACAGTTGTAGGCGGCCATAGCCAGTTCCCAGTCGCCATAGGTGTTGTAGAGTCGCTTCAGAAAACGGCAGGCCGCCTCAGTAGACTTTTCAGGGTCCATACGCTCATCTATATGCTGGTTGTGGTGCAGGCCGTATTCTCTGCCTGTAGATCCGATAAACTGCCATAGACCGACAGCTCCTGCCCAGGAGGCTGCCTTGGGGTTAAGGCCTGATTCTACAATAGAGAGGTACTTGAGCTCCTGCGGCATGTTGTGCTTTTTCAGGTAGCGCTCGTAAATAGGGAAGTACACGTTTTCCCGCGAAATCATGGTGCGGGTATACTTTCTGTTTCGGATTGTGAAGTAATCGATAAAACTTCTTACAAACGGATTAAATGTAAGCGGAACTTCCGATTCGATGCAGCTTAGCCTATCCTGGATCACCTCGTTTGGCTCATTCGGAATGTATTCTACTATTTCCTCCTGAAGGAGCAGTGTTGTGTCTAATTTAGGCTTAAGCGAATCTTCCTGGATATGGCTTGCTACCCTAAAGCTAAAATTGGCAGCGCTGGCACTCAGGGCCAAAACACTGCCAATTATAACTGTAAGAATGGTAATGCGTTGTAAGTACTTCATTCTGTAATTTATACTTCTACGGTTGTCTTTTCCAGGATATAGTTCGAAAAAGCTAACAAAGAAGCTTCTGCAAACGACCGGCTCATAAGTTGTAAGCCAATGGAAAGACCTTTTTCGTCGCGCCCGACAGGAATTGAAATAGCCGGAACGCCAGCAAGAGAAGCCTGTACTGTAAAAATATCAGCCAGGTACATGGCCAGCAGGTTCTCTGAATTTTCGCCTATTTTAAAGGCCGTGGTTGGAGCAGTTGGCAATATAAGAAAATCGTAGCTCTGCAGCAACTCTTCTGTTTTCTCTTTTATTAGTCTACGAACTTTCTGAGCCTTAGTATAATAGGCGTCGTAGTAATCGGCGCTAAGCACAAAGGTGCCCAGCATAATGCGGCGTTGCACTTCCTCTCCAAAACCCTCTGAGCGAGTCTTTTTGTACAGCGACTCCAGGTCAGTTACGTTCGGGCTGCGGTAGCCGTATCGTACACCATCGTAGCGGCCAAGGTTAGAACTTGCCTCTGCTGTGGTCAGAATGTAATAAGTAGGCACTATAAAGTCGAGGTACGGAAAATCTACCGCCTCCACCTGGTGGCCAGCGTCTTTGAGCATGCTCTTTACGCCAAGTATGCATTCTTTTACCTCTGCATTCAGGCCTTCGCGCTCAAAGCAATCTTTAATGTAACCGATCTTGAATTTTTTATCTCCGGTAGAAAGCTGCGTGCTGTAAGAAGGCACCTCCCGATGACTTACGGTGCTGTCAAGGTCATCCGGTCCGGCCATTACTTCTAGCAGAAGTGCGGCATCTTCTACGCTGCGGGTAATGACGCCAATCTGGTCAAAAGATGAAGCATAAGAAATTAGTCCGAAACGTGAAATCCGTGAATAGGTGGGCTTAAGGCCAACAATGCCACAGAAAGAGGCAGGCTGACGAACAGAGCCCCCGGTGTCGGTGCCGATAGAGGCAAGGCAAAGATCAGCTTGTACGGCTGCTGCCGAACCACCGGAAGAGCCACCCGGCACGCGGGTAGGGTCGTCGGCATTGAGTACAGGGCCAAAAGATGAGTTCTCGTTAGAGCCGCCCATGGCAAACTCATCGCAGTTCTGGCGACCAATAATAATGGCATCTTCTTCCAGCAGGCGTTTAACAGCCGTGGCGGTGTAAAGCGATTTAAAACCTTGCAGAATCTGGCTGGCGGCCTGCAGCGAGTGACCTTCGTAAGCCAGCACATCCTTAATGCCAATGACCATACCTGCCAGCTTGCCGGCCGTGCCGTTTGCAATTTTCTTGCTAACTGCATCTGCCTGCGCAAAGGCCTCCTCTTCAAATACTTCCAGAAAAGCATTAAGATCCGCTTTTTCTTTGATGTTGTGCAGGTAGTATTCTACGAGTTGGCGGCAGGTTACCTGTCCGCTTTCTATATCCGCGCGGACAGCACGGAGCGAATTATACTTTTTCAAACTGTTTTAGGTTTGTTATCGTCGTCGATATGTCTTTCTAATTCGTTTTTGATCTCGTTTGTAGCGTCTTTAAACTCCCTGATGCCTCTGCCGAAGCTACGGGCGATGCCAGGGATTTTATCGGCACCAAACAGCAGCAGCACTGCTGTAAGTACAACAAACAGTTCGCCCCCTCCCAGATCGCCCAGGAAAAGGAAAAGTGTACCTGAGTACATAGTAATAATGAATTATGTGTAAGGTGAAACTACTTTACGTGGTTATCGTCTTTCACGGAGCTTTCGATGTCGCTCTTTATTTCTTTGGTAGCGTCTTTAAACTCACGGATACCTTTGCCCAGGCCTCTTGCCAGTTCAGGAATACGCTTTGCACCGAAAAGCAGCAGGATAGCGATCAGGATGAAAGCTATTTCTGTGCCTCCTAATCCCATAAAAAGAAATACGTTGGTGATTGCCATAATCTTAAATGTTAAGATGAAATTACTACAAAATTACAGTATATATTTTATTAAAACCCATAAAACCTTACTTTAGTTTACTGGTCGCCATTTTGTTTGCCGCCAATGATGGGAAACTGCCATAACAAACGATATAGCAAAGACTTTGGATTGCAACCTCAAATAAATATTATTTGCAGCCAAATACATTTTACCGCTTTTGCTATTCCACTTTTACACCTACTTTGAATGAAAAATGTCTCTTTTTGGGTGTTGTTTTCCAAAAATGGGATGAGTCTTGTGTTCTCTGAAATATTATATGTTTGAATGTTAGTGTTTTATATTTTTGGCAAGAGCTGGTACGACATTTGTTATAGAATAAACACAGGAAACGACGTAATCTCCTGAAAATAATATATATAAATTACGTTTTTCCGTTTACCGTTTTTTTATTAATTTGGCTGACGTTTACTTAGTCGGTATTGGATAAGTAAAAAAATACATTTATATTAGTTTGAAATTAATACAGGAGAAGAAATATATAATCCTGTTTTATATAAAAGATTTATTAAGTTTGTTTTCATAGCTTGGAAAGGCACCCTGCATTGTAGGGTGTTTTTTTACTTTTATCCCCTCCCTGTACTAGAAGATCCACATCCCTAAGGCAGTTACAGTCTCAAAAGCCTCCGGAAGGGCAAATTTATTAGAAAAATTTGATTAGCGTGTGCTGTATGTTCAGGTGCTGATGTGGCAATGAGAAGAACTGGAAACGAGATAGAGAATTTTTGTCTACAGCAGATCATGGGGAAGAAGACGGAAAATTCAGGCTCAGTTCCAAAAAGCAAAATCTTTATTTATTCTGAAGTGGCGCTTTCACCGGATGATATTATTTCTCATTTAACCTCGAAACAAGTTTTTCAGCGTCTCTAGTGTCTTCGCCTGTGAGTTTTGCTACTGTAATTGCTTCTCCTGCTGCTTCTATGGCTGCGGCATTTTTGCCTGTTTTGGTTAACAGCCGTGCAAGCAGGAGCAGGTTATCGTAGCTTTTTTCCAGGTCCACAACTCTTGCCATAATTGCCGCACCTACCTGTAACGCTTCCTTTTCCTTAGCGAAATGGTGCAAATAGGCCGCTGTTTCGTGTAAGGTTATCCAGTCTGCCCCACCTTCACCTTTTGCATAAGCCCATGTTTCTGCTGCGTATTTAGGCCAGTTTCCCTGACCTCCAAAGAAGTAAATTTTTGCTAAGGAGGAAAGCCTGCTTGTATCGTATATGGCGGAGGATATTAGCCCCTGAATATTCTTGAAAAGTAATGTGTCGTTTTCGTGTCCTGCCTTATGTGCTGCCCGCCTAATTATTTGTTGAGCCTTTTGCGCTATCTCATCGTCCGGAAAGTATGGCAGAAACTTTTGCTGGTTTAGCAGAAAGTATTGTGTGGCTGAAGCATTTAGGTCAAGGTACCTTGTAAAAATAAACCTCAGGTTCTTTTCAGAAGAAAGTTGCCTGGTAGATTGTGTTTTTAGATACTGCGCCACTACAACTTCTTCCGGACTATCAGCCTGGTGAAAGGTGGAAAGCGCCTGGCTGTAGTCGTAGAGGAAACGAGCAGACCTGCCTCCTTTATCGTATTTTCTTTTTAGCGTGAAGAGGGCAGTACGCGGGTTAAAAGCATTTTTACCGTCCAGAATAAAATCTGGGGCAGACTTAGCTGAACCGCTCTGGTGGAGTAGCGTTCCGTTTTTATCGAAAAATAGGTAGGTCGGAAATCCAACTATAGCATATTTTGCTGCTAGTGCCTCTCCCTCTGATCCATCTTCTATGTTTATCTTGTAATTTACAAATGTGTAGTTGTAGTACGAAACTGCTTCAGGGTTTGTAAACACTTCCTTTTCCATTTGCCTGCAAGATCCGCAAGAGGGTGTGTAGGCATACAAGAAAACAGGTTTACGTTCCTGTTTTGCTTTCTGAAGCACGCTTTCCCAGTTGGCAGTTTCGAATGTTATGCCATTTGATTGGCCCTTGCACACCAGTGCTAGGAAAATAAAGAAAAGAAGGAGGTAGTATTGAGCTTTCATATGAGCTCAAGATAGGGAAATTAATAAAACGTCCTTACATGTTTATGCAAAGTAACTCCTTCTGGAGGCCAATTTCATCTCAATAATCTAATGCATAGCTTCCTGTGCCATAGCAGCAAACGCCTTCCTTTTTATACGGCGGTACTATTTTGCTCTGATCCAGCCTTCAGGGTTTAAGGTTTCGCTGTTCTTCCAGATCTGGAACTGGAGTTCGGTGGTACCATTTGCATCAGTAAAAACAGAGCCAATAGGGTCGTTTGGTTTCACATTCTGTCCTTCCGACACGCTAACTGATTTAAGCTTGGCGTACACGGTGAAAAACTCGCCATGCTGAATCATTACAATGTTGTTCATGCCGGGTACGCTGGCTACAGTAACTACTTTGCCTTCGAAAATAGCACGCGCACTTTCACCTGTTGCCGTCTGAATATCGATTCCACGGTTCTCTACCACTACTCCCTTCAGCACCGGGTGGTTATGCCTGCCGAAACGCTGCGAAATAAACCCACGCGATACCGGCCAGGCCAAACGGCCTTTATTACCTGAAAAATTAGAAGATATAAGCGCGGCCTCAGGTGTAAGGGTAATCTTATTTGGACTGGCACTGGCTTTGCGGCCCTCTTCTCGGGCAGCCCGAGCAGCTCTCTCCATTTCTTCCCGTACCATATCGGCGATCAGGTTGTCGAGTTTCTTTACAGCCTGCTGGCGCTGTGCCACTTCTTTTTTAAGGCTCTCTTCCTGCTTGCTAAGCTGCTGCACTACATTGTCCTGCTGCGTTTTCAAATTCAGAAGGTTTTTGTTTTCGACAAGCTGCTTGCTGAGCAGACCCTGCTTCTCGCGCCTTTTAGATTCTAATATAGCAAGTTGCCCGCCCAGGGCAGTCTGTACCTTACTGATTTGCTCCACCTGCTTCTTGCGTGCTTCGGAGTACTGTTGCAGGTAGCGCATGCGCCTAACGAGCTGGTTAAAAGAGTCGGCTGCGAACAGGAACATGAGCTTGTTGTAGCTGTTTGCCGTTTTAGAGGCGGCGTACACCATGCGGGCGTACTCTGCCTTTAGCTGCTCCAAGTCGTTTTGCAGGGCCACTACTATAGACTCTGTTTCTTTTACATCGGAGTCTATAAATTTTATTTCTTTGGAGATGGTACCAATTACTTCTTTCTGTACCGTTATTTTTTCCTGAATGGCATTTAACTGGCCGAGAGAGGCCTCCTTTTTAACCTTAGTTTGCTGCAGCACACGGTTTGCTTCTTGTATGCGCTTCAGGTTTTCGTTCTTCTCTTTTTCCAGCTGCGCCTTAGATTTAGGTTTGCTTTTGCTCTGTGCAACACCAGTAAATGGCAACAGGACCAAAGAGATGAAAAAGAGGAATATGTAAAGGGGCTTCATTTGTATCGTATTCTTCGGCTCGTAGATTACAAAGATGGCAAATCTAATCACGAAGAACCAATTGCTTTATTATTTTTAAGCGGCAAGATTAAACTACTCTGCTGTAAAGTGTTGAATAAAAGCTTGTAAAGGCTTATACCTGATTTTGTTTAAGCAGATTTTTAATTTAAAGTCTTTTATAATCGGCGGGCACTGCAAACGGAAATTCCAGGGCTTCGTCTACTACCGTTATTCTGTTATGGTTTAAGGTAAAAGAGGAGGTCTGGCCGGCATGAAGTATCTTGGCGGCCAGGCCATGAGCAAAAGAGACAGCGCCTATGGGCTGGAAGCTATCATACTTTACTGTGATCTGGTTCGAGGTAGTTTGGTCGGTAATTTGGAGTTGCTGGAGCTTCTGGCTCTCTTTGCCAATAAAATAATCAAAGAGTTGGTGCTGGCGCAGCTGCTGTACGTGCTGTAGTTGCGCTTCGTCCTGCACCTTTTCGGCACCGTTTGGCTGATAATTTCCGGTAAGAATGGCTTGCAGTATATCGAATGTAATATCTACCTGAAATTTTTTGCTTAAAAACGCAAAGTCGGTGGCGAGGTATTCTTTGTGGATGCGGTTCATCATAAATACAGAGTCGCGGGTAACTTTGAGGCGGGCAGCTTCTATGCCCAGACCCGGTAGTACCGACACCCAGATGATGCTGTCTTTTTTCATGCGCAGCGACATGCCGGAGCTTTGGCTTCCGTTTTTGTCTTCTATTTTTACCTGGCTTCTGGCGCTTAGGTAACTAAAGTCCAGGTTCTGTACCGTTACCTTGCCTATAGTTTCGGTTGCTGTAGTAGCAGTGGTAGGAATTACTTCTTTTTTGCAGGCTGTTAATAACAGGAAGCCCAGCAGGCAGTACACCAGCTGTTTATTCATACAGTTTCTTTTCTTTTATTTTTTGTTCTATAAAAGCAGAGGCTTCTCCTTTTACTTTTGCTTTTTGCCATTGTTTTACGGCCTCCTCTTGCTTTCCGAGTTTATAGAGCACATCGCCATAATGCTCTACAATAGTGGCATCGTCCGATACGGCAATGGCTTGCTCCAGGTAAGTTTTGGCTCCCTGGTAATCTTCCAGCTTGTACAACACCCAGGCATAGGTGTCGAGGTAAGTAGGGTTGTTGGGGTGCCTTTTTACGAGCTGCGATGCCATTTGCTTGGCTTTGTCGAGCTTCTCGTTGCGCAACGACAAAAAATAGCTGTAGTTGTTCAGCACATGTTCGTTGTTGGCATCCAGCGCCAATACCGCTTCGTACGCCTCATCTGATTTTTTATATTCTTTCAGCGAGTTATAGCCATCGCCCAGCTGCATGTTGAACTGCTTTACCAACTCTGTTTCCTGCGACGACAGCCTTTTGCCACGCTCCAGTGCGTTTACTGCTTTTTTATAGTTTTTCTCAATCAGGTGGGCAGTGCCGTTATAGAACCAGAAAATAGCCTGGTTCGGGAATAGCTCCAGCGCCTGCTCAGAGTGCACCACCAGCGAATCTGTTTGCGATAGCTCGGCATCGAGCAGCACAATCTGCTGCCATATTTTGAAATGAGAATCGTCGAGCTTAATTGCCTTCAGGTAATTGTTTCGGGCTGCTTCTTTCTTGTGTACAATAGCTTGCAGGTCGCCGGTTACGGCATAGGCTTTGGCCTCCTCAGGGTGCGACTCAATGGTGAGGTTAGCCAGCTCCAAAGCTACACCTTCTATGGCCGGGTTCGGTAGCTGACGAATAAAGTCGACCAGTATCCGCACCTTGGTATCTATGTCGAGTTCCGGATTGGCAAAAGCCAGTTTTACCTGTTTTTCTGACTCAGCTGTGTTGCCTTTCTGCCGGTTAAGGTCAGAGAGCATGAGGTGAGCATAGGGGTTATTAGGTTCCAGGCGCAGGGCCTTGTTCAGCGTCTGGATAGCAATGTCTGTTTTCTGTGCGGCATTGTAAAGTTCTGCCTGCGACAAAAAGTAGCGGACTTCTGTTGGGTTGGTGGCAATTAGTTTTTCGCCTTCCTGCAGTGCCTTGTCTATGTTTTTCTGGCGGAGGTAAATTTGCTGCCTGTTTACAGAGAGCTGCTCCATTGGCCCAAATTTCTTCTCGATCCGGTCGTATGTTTTTATGGCATCGGCGTAGTTGCCTTGTGCCAGGTACAGATCGGCAAGGTTAAAGAGGTATTGGTCGGTGTCGGGCACCTTTTGCAGCATGGTATTGTATACCTGAGCGGCCTCTGTGAACTGCTTTTGCTCAGCATATGCCTGTGCCAACAGCAGGTAATAGTATGTGTTGGATGGGTCTTGTGTTACTGCAGATTGAGCAAACGTAACAGCCTCTTTCGGATTCTTGAGGAGCAGGCTTGTTTCGCCTATCTTGTAGTTGAGGGCGGCGTTATTGGGGTTAAAAGAGTGCGCCTTCTTAAATATTTTGAGGGCTTCGGAATAATCCTCGACCATAAAATACTTCATTCCATCCAGAAACAGTGTCTCGCTAAATTGCTGCTCCTGCTCGTTTGGCTGAGCAGCAGGTAAAATAACCGTTGGAGTTGCTTGTACGGCTTTCGTCTTTTTTTTCTTAGACTGGGCCAGCGTATCTCCGGCTGTAAGCAACGTGAAGCAGCAAGTTGCAAGAACAATGTTTCTGAACAGAACAATCATGGTAATTTATTCTTTAAGCGTATTGAAGTCACCTAAGCTGAGATCAGACTGGTGCCCTTCATACGTAACATTGTTTCCTACCATAGAGTTTGAAATGTTACCGTTTTTTAGGGTGGTGCTTTCCTGTACAATAGAGTTGCTTACTATGGAATCGTACACTTTTGTGTTGTTACCAATAGAAACGTGAGGACCTACCACAGAATTCTGAATAAGGGCATTCTCTCCGATGTAAACAGGAGGTATTATCACCGAGTTTTGTACTGTAGCCGATGATGCCACCAAATCCTTCTCATCCTTTATATACTCCAAATAGCGCTGATTAGTATATACTGTAGCGTTTTTATTTCCGCAGTCGAGCCATTCTGAGATAAGGGCAGGTATAAATACAGTGCCTTTGTTTTTCATGTTCTCCAGCGCGTTGGTAAGCTGAAACTCACCTTTGTCTTTAATGTCATTATCGAGCAGGTACTGCAACTCATTGCGCAGGTAAGCTCCGTCTTTAAAGTAGTAGATGCCAATAATAGCCAGGTCGGACACAAATTGTTCCGGCTTCTCTACAAAGTCTGTGATCTCGTTTTGCTCATTTAACTTGATCACACCGAAAGCGCGCGGGTCTTCTACTTTCTGTACCCAAATAGTACCGTCGGCGTTGGTGTCGAGTTGGAAGTCGGCTTTAAAGAGCGTGTCTGCAAAGGCAACAACTACTTTGCCCTCCAATGAATCCTGCGCGCAAAGAATAGCATGTGCTGTGCCTAAGGCTTCCTCCTGGTGGTAAATGCTGCCTTTTGCGCCTACCGATTCAGCAATGTTAATCAGGTCTTGTTCTACTTTTTTTCCAAAGTCGCCTATAATAAAAGCCACTTCCTCAATGGGCTCCTGACAAACTTTGGCAATGTCTTCTACCAATCGTTGCACAATTGGTTTGCCTGCAATTGGAATAAGAGGTTTTGGAATAGTAAGGGTATGCGGGCGCATTCTTTTTCCCATTCCGGCCATTGGTACAATAATCCTCATAGCTAGTGTCTTTTTAAGTTAAATTAATTTATATGTTTTAAAGGGGCTTGTGCATCAGCGATAGAACAAGCTTTTGGTTTTTAAATTGGTGGTTGCTGGAGTAACATTAAGCATTGGTTGTCCTGTTTTGACCCAAAGCCAAGAGCAGGTAATTTTGCCTCCGGAAGGCCTTTTTCATTAGAAAAATTGTTTAAGGCCAGAATACCGATACTTTATGTTAGACTAATTGTTTCATGTTTTTTTGAAGTGAAGCGAATTATAAAAGAATATTTGCGTTTCATCAGCTCTAACATGCGTTATTACCGCGTTCCGGTGCTGCCGTATCCGCCGGCGCCACGCACGGTGTCTGTTAATTCCTGGGCTTCTACGAGTGCAATACGTTCGTATCTGGCAACTACCATCTGTGCGATGCGTTCTCCGTCTTCCACTACGAAAGGCTTATCAGAAAGATTAACCAGCAATACCTTTATCTCGCCACGATAATCAGCATCTATGGTGCCGGGGCTGTTTACTATTGAAATGCCATGCTTGTAAGCCAGCCCGCTGCGTGGCCTTATCTGCGCCTCGTGCCCCTCAGGCAATTCTATGTAAAGCCCTGTGGCAATAAGTGCCCGTTGTAAGGGCTCCAACGTAATAGGTGCCTCCAGGTTTGCTCGCAAATCCATGCCAGCCGAATGATCTGTCTGGTAAGAGGGAAGCGGGTGCTTTGATTTGTTCAGGACATTAACCTGTAAGTTGCTGTTCATCTGTCAAAAATAAAGATTATTATTTATTAAAAAAGAGCAATCTTTCCCGTCCGGCTACTACTAGCAGGAACAGGGCACACATGCCGAGGCCAAATAAATAATTTAGCCAGATATTTTGGATTGGCATATATATAACGGCCAGCAGGAGGAATATTGCCAGCAGCACATACCCCAGAATGCTGCGCACAGGATACGGAATGGGGTAGTAACGTTGCCCCAGCACATAGCTAACAGCCGCCATTCCGAAGTAGCAGCACAGGGTGGCCCAGGCAGAGCCTACATAGCCCAGCACCGGAATAAGCAGCAGGTTGAGTATGATCGTGACAATAGCACCGCTAACGCTGATCCAGGTGCCGAAGTGGGTGCGGTCGGTGAGTTTAAACCAAACGGAGAGGTTGTAGTAAACCCCCAGAAACAAATTGGCCAGCAGCAGAATCGGTACCACCACCAGCCCACTGTGGTAACGTTCGTCTATAAACACACTGGCAATTTCGTCGCGGAAAGCGCTTACAAACAAAAAGATAAAAGCGCAGCTAATTACAAACCACTTCATAATCTGCGCAAAGGCCTGAGGCGAATTTTTGTCGTTGGCCTGCGAAAAAAAGAATGGCTCGGCCGCATACCGGAATGCCTGTATGGCCAGCGACATAAAAATAGAGAGCTTGTAACAGGCGCCGTAAATACCCACTGCGGCCATGTTGCTCATGTTGGGATAAAAATTTTCGGGCAGGTGGTACTCCAGCAGAATTCTGTCTATCACCTCGTTTACCATACCGGCCACACCCATAAAAAGCAGCGGATAGGCGTAGCGGAGCATGGGCTTGAGCTGCTCCGCATCCAGGCGGAACCGGAAGATGCTGAGTTCCTTCCAGAGAAGTGGCAACTGCAAAGCATTGGCTACCAGGTTGATCAGGAAAATGTAACCTACACCAAAATCAGGATCATAAATAGTGGTGACAAAAGGCCGAAGTTCCGGCAAGTAATCGCCGTTGTACACCTGGCGGCAGAACACCAGGAAAAACATGTTGGCTCCTACAGTCAGGAGGATGTTGGTAAGCTTAATGGAGGCAAACTTTACTGCTTTGTTCTGTAGCCGGAGCCAGGCAAACGGAATAGAGGCAACAGCATCTATGGCCAGTACAATCGCCAGCCACACAATATACTCCTGCCGCTCCGGAAACCCGATAAAATTGGCAATGGGGCCCGAGGCAAGAAGCAGAATGGCTGTGAAAATAAGGCTGCTGCTGCCTATCAGGCTCAGAACTTTGTTGTATAGCTCGCGCTGGTCGGTACCGGACTTGTTAGCAAACCGGAAAAAAGCGGTTTCCATGCCATAGGTGTAGAGCACGTTAAACAGTGCTACAAACGAATACAGGTACGTAACTACACCGTAGGCTTCCGGAAGAAAAGCTTTGGTATAAACTGGTACGAGCAGGTAGTTAAGAACCCGGCCAATAATGCTGCTTAAGCCGTAGGCAGCCGTTTGCCCGACCAGTTTTTTAGCAATACTCATAAGTGGTAAGGGTCGGGGAGAAGTCAGATTAAATTATTTGCCTGTAAAAGCTGGCTTTCGTTTCTCCAGAAAAGCGTTAGTGCCTTCCAGAAAATCTTCGGAGCTGCAGCAGCGTGCAAAAGAGTTGGCCTCCGTCTGATAGCCGTTTTCGTCTTTGGTATACACGGCGTTTACACAATCTATAACCAGGCCAATAGCCAAGGGCGCCTTGTTCATTATTTTTTCCAGCAACTCCACACATTTAGGATACAGCTCTGCTGGCGTGGTTACAAAGTTTACCAGCCCGAAATCTTGCGCATCCTGGGCCGTAATCATATCGCCTGTCATGAGCAGTTCCATGGCTTTACTCTTGCCAATAAGCTGTGTAAGGCGCTGTGTGCCGCCATAGCCTGGTATCAGGCCCAGGTTTACTTCGGGTTGGCCAAAACGGGCATTGTTGCTGGCTACGCGCATGTGGCAGGCCATAGCCAGTTCGCAGCCGCCACCCAGTGCAAATCCATTAACAGCAGCCAGTACAGGCTTAGTGCAACGCTCTATCAAGTTAAATACTTCCTGGCCCTGCTCTGAAAAGCTTCGTGCATTTACCTCGCTGAGTTCCGAAATTTCGGCTATGTCGGCGCCTGCCACAAAGGCCTTAGAACCAGCGCCCGTAAAAATGGCCGCTTTAATTTTAGGATCATCATACACTTGCTGAATAGCGTGCTTGATCTCTCTCACGGTGTCTCTGTTAAGGGCATTCAGTTTGTCTTCGCGGTTAATCGTAATCGTAAGAATGCCGTTTTGCAGTTGAAGCAGCAGGTTTTCGAATGAGGCCATTAGGTTATTCAACTAGAGTTTAAAATTAATTAAGAGCTACAAATATAGTAAATTCAGTAAACCCCTGCACGACCAACTGGCAGCGCAGCCACAGGGCCATGCCTTGGGTTTGTGCCGGAGCAACTGTTACGTACGGAGCAACGCAAGCGAGGTAACATTTTTACTGAAAAAACAGGTCTTTCCTGTAAAAGTTTGCCACAACCATGCTAAGCCCCATGCTATTAGGACAGGAAAACTCTCTGGAAGGGCGTTTTCATTAGAATAATTAGGTAGTGCGGTAGTCGATCGTGCTTATCGCTCCTCCGCTATTTCTTCTCTGTCACCCTGAAAGGAGCTTGTAGCGAGAGGCAAAAGCAGTGGCTAACGATTGTCTGGTTTAAGTTCACATAGCTGCTGTTCTCTCTTTGACTGCAGCATATTATTGTTTTATTGCCTATGTCTTTATTCTTTTTGTCCTGATACAAAAAGAACCAAAAAAATCGTCACTAAGTGCACCTGGCTCAGGTGTTCCCACTGTAGCCTCCTGCCGCAATAAATTCAAAGAAGCAGTTACCGACTTAGGTTAGAATAATTTGGCTACTAGCTATTGATTGTTGAAAGGTTAAAAGATAAACAGAGTGGTTTTACCTTCGCTTAGCTATTTGCTAATCTATTGGACTTGTGTCTCTTATATCTTACGCCTATTATTATGCCTCCGGAAGGGCGTTTTTATTAGAATAATTGAAGATACCTATTTTTGGTAAAACCCTCTTTACAAGAATGTTACATGGCCAGTGCCAGTAGAGGTACTGTTTGTGGCAAGGCTAAGCCAACTTAAACCCGATTTTATGCAGATTTTTAGGCAGACAGTATTTAACTTTGCTGCTGGCCCAGCCCAGTTTTATTTTTTTTTATTAACCAACTGCCTCTTTTTTACACCTGCGGGTGGCAAGAAGAGCGAAAGGCAGAAATTGGCATGACTCCTGCTTTCGGGTTGGTTATTTAAATTATTACTGATGTTTAAACCTCTATTCTTCCTTATTGCAATCGTTCTATTCTTTTGCATTTTTACAGCGGCACCCACTCAGGCCCAGGAAATTAAACCCGATACAGCTTCTGCTGCCAACCTCTGGGACTTTAGCGGCCTTGGTAACGTTAACTTTAGCCAGATCAGCCTGAACAATTGGGCGGCCGGTGGCCAGAATTCTCTCTCTGTGCTGAGTACCCTGAACCTGGTGGCTAACTACAAAAAAGGAAAAAATACATGGAACAACTCTGCCAACTTTACCTTCGGCTTTGTTAAACTGGAGGGCCGGCGGCTGCAGAAAAGCGATGATCGACTGGAGTTTAACTTCAAGTATGGCCGCGAAGCCTCCTCAAAATGGTTCTATACAGGGCAGGTAAACGTAAGAACTCAATTAACCCCCACCTTTACCTCCACCCGCGATACGGTTATTTCAAACTTCCTGTCGCCGGCTTTCTCGCTGGTTTCTATTGGTATGGACTACAAGCCAAGTCCACGGCTGTCTGTTTTTGTGTCTACGCTCACCGGTAAGTTTACTGTGGTAATGAGCCAGAAACTAGCTGACCTTGGGTATTTCGGTGTGAGGCCTGCCTGGCGCAATGAGGCTGGCCAATTGTTGCCAGGCACGGGAGAGCGCTTCCGCAGCGAGGTCGGTGGTTTCCTGAACGTGCGCTACTCAGACAAGATATTTGAGAATGTGAGCATCAGGTCGCGGCTCGACCTATTTAGTAATTACTTGAGAAATCCACAAAATGTAGATGTTAACTGGGAAAACCTGATCGATTTTAAAGTAAACAAATTCATTTCCGCCAGCTTGTTTTGCCACCTTGTTTACGACGACGATATTATGATAAATGTTGATAGGAGCGGTGATGGTGTAATAGATGGTAAAGGTCCACGTTTACAATTTAAAGAAACCCTTGGTATAGGCTTCTCCTATAAATTCGAATAGTTTCTCCACCGTTTGGCTTTTACCCACCCTTGGGGTGCAAATGGCCAATATGCCTCTGGAAAGCAATTTTTATTAGAATAATTAAAATTGCAGCTTTGAACTTCGTGGCTGTAGGCTTAAATATTTCTGATTATTCTTATTGTTACCCAAATAAAATTTTGTAGCTTTTGTCTTGCTACCTGCTCTTATAGTAATTAAAAGTGTGGCTTAGGTGGCGCATTTAATTATTTGCGCTTCGGGTAGGTATAGCCACGTTTCGGTATTATACTTGCTATAGTTTTGCTGAACTTTTAAAACATAATCTTACGTTCTGAGTAAAGCTTTACCGGCACATTTTGCGGTCGAAATTTAATTTAAAGTACTACTTAAGACATCTATAAAAACATACTTATGAAGAAAAATGCCTTTTTATTATTCTTTTGCCTGGGGCTAATGTTTTGCGCTATGCAAGCGCAGGCACAGTCACAGGGGCCGCGCAATACCACTGGCAAGGATGAGTTTTGGGGAACACCAAAAGATGCTACACGTGGTGCTACTGCCGATGCTATTGGTGCCCGCGAAGCTAACATGGATAAGCGCCTGAATACCTATGAAACAGGGAAGAAGAAGAACTTTAAGATAATGCATTACAACGACAAAAAGTTGCAGGAGTACGAAAAGCGCGAAAAGCAGATGCTCAAGCAGTATAAGCGTCAAAAGAAACAGTTAGCCCGAAGAAGAGATTAACTTAAAGTGTGTAGCAGGAGATAGTATTCCTACATCTTGTAATAAAAAAGCAGAAGCCCCGCTGAATTTCTCAGCGGGGCTTCTGCTTTTTTATCTCTTACTTTTCTAAAGCTTAAAGCGTACGCTTCACTTCTTTTTCTTCGTAAGCTTCTATGATATCACCAATCTGGATGTCATTATAGTTTTTCAGGCTGATACCGCACTCGTACCCTTGTCGTACTTCTGAAACATCATCTTTAAAGCGTTTCAGCGCAAGTATCTCACCGTCTAAGACTACAATACCTTCGCGCACGAGACGTACTTTGGCATTTCTATGTATGTTACCATCTGTCACCATACAACCGGCGATAGTACCAACTTTCGTAATCTTGAACACATCGCGAACCTCAGCATTACCAACTATTTCTTCCTTAACGGTTGGTGCAAGCATACCTTCCATGGCGTCTTTCACCTCGTTTATGGCGTCGTAGATAATGGAGTACAGGCGAACATCTATCTGCTCCTGCTCCGCCAATTTGCGTGCATTTTGCGATGGACGAACCTGGAAACCGATGATAATAGCATCTGAGGCTGAGGCCAACAAGACATCTGACTCGGATATGGCACCCACACCCTTGCTGATAATATTTACCTGCACCTCGTTGGTAGAGAGCCTTAACAGGGAGTCGGAGAGTGCTTCTACTGAACCATCCACGTCGCCTTTCACAATTACGTTGAGCTCCTTGAAAGAACCAATTGCCAAACGTCGGCCAATCTCATCAAGCGTAATGTGCTTGCGGGTACGCAGGTTCTGCTCACGCTGTACCTGTGCACGGCTTGAAGCAATTTCGCGGGCCTCACGTTCAGAGTCCATTACTACAAACTTGTCGCCTGCCTGCGGTGCTCCATCCAGACCCAGTAACTGTACTGGAGTAGATGGGCCAGCCTCTTTCATTTTCTTGCCACGATGGTCGGTCATGGCTTTTACTCTACCATAGTGCGAGCCGGCCAATACTACATCACCAATATTCAAAGTACCGGTTTGTACCAGTACGGTGGCAACATAGCCACGGCCTTTGTCAAGCGATGCTTCGATAACCGTACCAACGGCATGGCGATCTGGATTCGCTTTCAGTTCCAGTAATTCTGCCTCTAGCAAGATTTTCTCCAGCAAGTCTGGTATACCGGCACCTGTTTTGGCCGATACTTCCTGCGACTGGTATTTACCGCCCCATTCTTCTACCAGTATGTTTAACTGGGCGAGTTCTTCACGAACCTTATCTGGGTTGGCGCCTGGCTTATCTATTTTGTTCAGGGCTATGATAATTGGTGAGCCTGCTGCCTGCGCATGGTTGATGGCCTCTTTTGTCTGTGGCATCACAGAGTCGTCGGCCGCTACCACAATAATTACTACGTCGGTTACCTTGGCACCACGGGCACGCATAGCCGTAAAGGCTTCGTGACCAGGAGTATCGAGGAAGGTAACGGTACGGCCGCTTTCGGTCTTAACTTTATAGGCACCGATGTGCTGCGTAATACCACCCGCCTCACCAGCGGTTACGTTTGCGTTACGAATGTAGTCAAGCAAAGACGTTTTACCGTGGTCAACGTGACCCATAATGGTAACAATAGGGGCGCGTTCTTCCAGTACTGCTTCGTCTTCTTCCTCTATCGTTTCGAGTGCCTGCTCATCTTCGCTGGTAATAAATTCTATGCTGTAGCCAAACTCATCTGCAATAATGGTAATGGCTTCTGCATCCAGGCGTTGGTTTATAGAAACAAACATGCCTAGTTGCATACAGACCTTAATGACATCGTTTACGCTCACATTCATGAGTGCTGCCAGGTCATTGGCAGATACGAACTCCGTTACACGCAGGGTCTTAGACTCTGCCTGCTCCTGCATTCTGCGCTCCTCCATAGAGTCGGCAATAGCAGATCGTTTTTCGCGACGGTACTTGGCACGGTTACCTCCACCGCTCTTGCCACCGCTTAGTTTAGCAAGTGTGGCTTTAATCTGCTCCTGAATTTCCTTATCGGTAACTTCAGCTTTGTCTGCTCTGGCAGGGGCTGGTCGGCCCTGGCCGCCAGCTGGTCTGTTGCCCTGGTAGCCAGCTCCTGCTGGTCTGTTACCCTGGTAACCACCACCACCTGCTGGTCTGTTACCCTGATAACCTCCGCCACCTGCTGGCCTGTTGCCTTGGTAGCCTGCACCTGCTGGTCGAGGCTGGCCGCCCTGACCAGCTGGCTGGTTGCCCTGCTGTGCTGGGCGTGGCTGACCTGGTTGACCTGTCTGGTTCTGTTGACCTGGTTGCCCGGCCTCTCCGGAAACCATGATGCGCTTGCGCTTTTTCTTTTTGTTGCCGTTCTTTTTGTCGTCAGACGACGCAACTGGCTTAGTGCCCTTTCTTCTAGAGCTGTCTGGCAATTCTATTTTGCCGAGTACCGTCAGACCTTTTAGTTGGTCTGCTTTGGCTGTGATCGTTTCTATTGGTGTTTTTACGTTTTCGTCAGTAGTAGGTGCGGGTTGCTCTGGTGCGCTCTGCACTTTTGGTTCTGCGGGAGCGGCTGGAGCAGCCTGTTCTGCTACTGGTGCCGGAGTTGGCTCCGCTGGCTTTTCTGGGGCCGGCGTAGCTGGTCTGGCTGGTTCTTCTTTAGGTTGTTCTGTTGCCTGAGGCGGAGTGGTGGCCGGTGCAGGGGCACTTGGTTGTGCTTTTTCCTCTACCGGCGGCGCTGGTTTTTCTTCAGGAGCCTGGGGTGCTACAGGCTGTGGTGGCGTAACTACTGGCGCTGCGGCAACAGGTTGCTCTGGCGCAGGCGCAGCTTTTGGCGCTGGCTCCGGAGTAGGAGCAGGGGCCTCTGGTTTTTTAGGAATTGGTCGGCCTTTGGCATCAAGCTCAATTTTGCCCAGTATTTTAAAACCAGGTAATTTAGGGCTTTCCTTCTCCTCTTGCTTTGGAGCTTCCGGGGCTGGAGTTGGTGCGGGTGCAGGCGTAGGCGCTACCACTGGGGCAGGTGCCGACTCCGGCTTAGGCTGATGCACACTTTTAATGAATATCTCCTGTTCAGGCTCGCTGGTTCTTTTGGTTTCTTGATGCTCCGTACCGACAACCTGGTTGCTTTGAGGCTTTTTGCCAATATTGAGCTCTTCTGCCACTGCTTTATCTTGCATGGAAGAAGCAAATTCTTTAGCCAGCATATTGAACTGCTCTGCGGTGATTTTGGTAGTGGGTTTGTTTTCCACAGCAAAACCTTTAGCAGAGAGATAATCTGTAATGGTAGTTGTACCAATATTTAAAGTAGTTGCAACCTGTTTAAGCCTCCTTATTTTGTCTTCTGCCATGTGTTCTTATATGCTGTCTTTTAATTCTGATTTAATGGGTACTATGCCTTCTTTGCCGAGAAAGGCGGAGCTCAGTAACCAAATCTTTTTCAAAATTAAGCTAACGGAGCAAAACTCGCAAACTATTGATTGTCTTCTGCTTCAAACTCTTCACGAAGTATGGCTAGCACATCGTCAATTGTTTCTTCTTCCAGCTCTGTTCTTCGTAGCAGGTCATCTTTGGTAACTGCCAGCACACTCTTGGCTGTGTCCAGGCCTATGCGTCTGAACTCGTCGATTACCCAGCTTTCAATTTCATCAGAGAACTCATCCAGGTTAATGTCTTCTTCATACGTTTCTGACTCCCTGAACACGTCTATCTCCATATCTACCAGCTTGCTGGCTAGTTTTATGTTCTGACCACCTTTACCGATAGCCAACGAAACCTGGTCTGGCTTCAGGAATACCGATACGCGGCCGTTCTCTTCGTCTATCTTCATGCTGCTGATCTTTGCAGGGCTCAACGCACGTTGAATATAAAGTTCGAGGTTATCGGTATAGTTAATTACGTCAATGTTCTCGTTCTCCAGTTCGCGCACAATGCTGTGAATACGGGAACCTTTCATGCCCACACAGGCACCTACCGGGTCTATACGGTCATCAAACGATTCTACGGCTACTTTGGCGCGCTCGCCTGGCTCCCGCACAATCTTCTTAATGGCGATCAGGCCATCAAATATCTCAGGCACTTCATTCTCGAACAAACGCTCAAGGAACGATGGAGAGGTACGCGAAAGAATGATTTTCGGGTTACCGTTCACAATTTCGACACGCTGTACCACGGCACGTACTACATCGCCTTTACGGTAGCGGTCTTTTGGTATTTGCTCGGCTTTAGGTATGAGCAGTTCGTTTTCTTCCTGGTCGAGTATCAGCACCTCGCGGTTCCATACCTGGTACACTTCACCCGAAATAATTTCACCAACCTGATCTTTGTATTTCTGAAACAGAAACTCCTTCTCCATGTCTTTGATACGCTGGATCAGGGTTTGGCGAGCAGTAAGCACGGCACGACGACCAAAGTCTTCGAGCTGTATTTCTTCCGATACTTCTTCTCCTACCTCAAAGTCAGGCTCTATTTTACGAGCTTCCGAAAGGCTGATCTTGTCAGAGTCCCAGATGTCTTCGGAGTTGTCGTCCACAATTTCGCGGTTACGCCAGATCTCCAGGTCACCCTTCTCCACGTTCAGGATGATGTCAAAGTTCTCGTCGGTGCCCCATTTTTTACGGATCATGGTGCGGAATACATCTTCGAGGATGCGCATCATGGTCGGGCGGTCTATGTTCTTGAATTTCGCAAATTCAGCGAACGACTCGATCAGGACTGAACTGTTCATTATTCTTTTATTTAAATGATATTACAACATTTGCTTTCACAATGTCCCCGAAGGGTATTTGCACAGGCACATACGTAGCCTTCTTGCCTTTTTGTTTTATTTCTTCTGCCAGGCTGATGCCGGTTTCTGTTACCTCCTCCAGCTTGCCGGTTTTTTCGGTACCATCCTGCAGTTTTACCTTCAGGCTGCGGCCAACATTTCGTTGGTACTGTTTGGGCTGCGTCAGTGGGAAATCCACACCGGGCGAACTTACCTCCAGTACATAGCTGAACTCCTCTCCGAAAGCCTCTTCGATACGCTTGTTAATACGGCGGCTGATGGTGGCGCACTGGTCTATGGTAATACCTTGCTCGCCATCGGCCAGCACCGTTATTTTGGGGCGTGCCGGAGAATCAGACACGGCCACATCTACAAGGAACAAGTCGCTGTCGGGCAGGCTGTCCTGTGCCATTGCTTTTATTATCTGTGCCGTTAGTGCCATAGTTAACCTTTAAGAAATAAAGAAGGGGACTCTGTGTCCCCTCATCTCCCTGGAATATAATGCCACAAATTTACGATAAAAACATTATATATACAACAGGCAGTCGTTAGCTGCTGTTTGTTATACGATCTTAAGCTGTTTTTGAGGGTGATATTACCTGGTAATGGAGTGGGCTGCAGGTGCGGCCGTAAGATAAAACACCGCCTGGCGCTAGAAAGTTCGATCTTTCTGTTAGTTGTTTCTGTAGGGTTGGCTGAGCTTTCTTAGCACAAAGATAATTAGCGAGCAAGCTTATATACCTTACGCTTAATTTGTATGTTTGCTATTATGTCAGGTGCATTTAAAAGAATTCGGCGGATGATTTGGTTCATCCTTAATGTAGGGGTGGTACTATGGCTGCTTGCAGGGGTGTATTGCCTGCAGGTTCCTCCATACGATTATTGGCCTGCCGGCTTTATTGCATTTTCGCTTCCTGGTGCCCTGGTGCTCAACTTCCTGTTTTGTGTATACTGGCTGCTCCGGCGCTCCTGGCTTGTTTTGTTGCCCTTGTCGGTAATTGTGCTCGGGTGGCAATATCATACCCGGTTTCTGGCCCTAAACTTTACAAATGAAGAGCCCGCCGACGAGCTAAAGCAAGTTGAGGTGCTCAGCTACAACGTGCATGTCTTTAACGCCTACGATGACCGTGATGGCAGCGAACTCGAGGCCTCTGCCGATATGATCGAGTGGGTCGCCACACACCCGGCCGATGTGTTCTGCCTGCAGGAGTTCTATAACAGCACCAAAGGCTCTTCTGTGTACAACACCATGAGCCGAATTGGGCAGCGGTACGATAAGTTCAGGCATTTTTCGATAGCGCACAAAGACTGGAACAAAGCAGAGATAGGCATTGCCATCTTTTCGAAATACCCTATATTTAATAAAGGAGTAATTGAGTTTGGCGAAACCAAGCACAACCGCGCTATTTTTGCCGATCTTAACATTAAGGGAGATACCGTGCGGGTGTATTCAGCGCACCTGCAGTCCATGAATATTCAGGCGCAGGATATAGAGAATACCTATTCCTCTATCGGAAACCAGGACAAAATGAAGCGGGAGGGCAGAAACCTGGCACGGCGGTTGCGCAGAGGTTTTATAGCCCGGGGGCACCAGGTAGAGCTGCTGTACGAGCACATAGCGCAATCGCCTTACCCGGTTATTGTGTGCGGCGACTTCAACGACATCCCCTTCAGCTACACTTATCAGGTGCTTTCCAAAAACTTGTCGAATGCTTTTGAGGAAGCCGGTGCTGGTATAGGTGCTACTTACAACGGGCCTATCCCTTTTCTGCGCATCGATAACCAGTTTTATTCCGAAGGCCTGCGCGCTTACCAATTCCGTACTTATCCCGAAATGGGTTTGTCAGACCATCTTCCTATTTCGGCAAAGTATGTGCTGGAGAAGTAAACCGGATTGGCAAAAGTTATTGCTTTCGTTCTGACCCAAAAGATCGGAGAAAGCGCTTAAGCCCATGACCCCCATAAGCCGCAAATGCCTCTGGAAGGCCCATTTTATTACAAGAATTTAGAGCAGTGCCATATGCAGTCTTAAATTTAAGCGTTACCATTTACCTGTGCCTTCCTCCTTGTTCAGGTAAAATCAAGATGCATTCGTAACTTTGCCGACAGTTAGGAGTTAGAGGGCATAATTCATAGTTTTGGGCCTGAATAGCAGCTACAGCTGATCAAACAAAAACAATAAACAAGCGCAGCATACTCTGTAAATTAAGTTGCGTTTATGCAGAACCATGCAACAGAAACTAAATCTATACAACACACTCACACGCAAAAAGGAAGTTTTTGAGCCGTTGCATGCCCCCTTTGTAGGCATGTATGTGTGCGGCCCTACTGTTTACGGTGAGCCTCACCTGGGCCATGCCCGCAGTGCCGTTACCTTCGATACGCTGTACCGCTACCTGAAGCACCTTGACTACAAGGTACGCTATGTGCGCAACATTACCGATGTGGGGCACCTGGTGAACGATGCCGATGAGGGCGAAGACAAGATTCAGAAAAAAGCGCTGCTGGAGCAACTGGAGCCAATGGAGGTGGTGCAGCACTACACCAACATTTACCACCAGGACATGGCCATGCTCAACATGCTCTCCCCTGACATTGAGCCGCGTGCCTCAGGCCATATTATAGAGCAAATCGAAATGATCCAGGAGATTCTGGATAATGGGCTGGCCTATATTGTTAACGGTTCTGTTTATTTCGACGTGCCGGCTTACCATAAAGAATACAACTACGGAAAGCTTTCGGGGCGAGTAATAGAAGACCTGCTTGGCAACAGCCGCACGCTGGAAGGGCAGGAGGAGAAGCGCTCGCCGCTCGACTTTGCCCTCTGGAAAAAAGCGGCACCTTCGCACATCATGCGCTGGCCGTCGCCGTGGAGCGATGGTTTTCCGGGCTGGCACCTGGAGTGCTCGGCCATGAGCCGTAAGTACCTGGGCACCACCTTCGATATTCATGGAGGCGGACTAGACCTGATGTTCCCCCATCACGAGTGCGAAATTGCGCAGAGCCAGGCCAGCCACAGCCATTCCGACTCCGCCCGTTATTGGGTGCATAACAACATGATAACCGTGAACGGGCAGAAAATGGGCAAGTCGCTGGGTAATTTTATAAACCTGCGTGAGCTGTTTAATGGCAACCACGAGTTGCTTACCGACAAGTACTCGCCCATGACCATCCGCTTTTTTATTCTGCAGGCCCACTACCGCAGCACCCTCGACTTTAGCAACGAGGCGCTACAGGCAGCCCGCAAAGGCTACATGAAACTCATGAACGGCCTGCGCGTGCTCGACAAGCTGCAGTACCCCGAAGAAACAGCCGCCACTCCGGACGAAAAACTGAACGAGGAGCTGCTGAAACTGACGCAGGATTGCTTCAGAGGGATGAACGATGACCTGAATACAGCCAAAACCATTGCTTCGCTGTTTAACCTGCTCAAGAAGATCAACAGCTTGTACCTGGGGCAGCTGGCGCTGGATACCCTGAGCAGAGGCACCTTCGACACCATAAGGAGCACTTACAGGGAGCTGGTGCAGGAGGTACTGGGTTTAAAAGAAGAGCCAACCGGCGATGTAGAGCACATGCTCGACCTGGTGCTGGGTTTTTACAAAGAAGCAAAGGAAACAAAAGCATACGATAAGGTAGATGCCATACGGGCAGAGCTCAAAAAGCAGGGCATCGTTATCAAGGACCTGAAAACGGGCGTAGATTGGGCTTATGAAGAATAACATGAACTGGCTGGCACTACTGCTATTTAGCATCCTTACCATCTCTGGCTGCGACTCCGGTGGCCGCCAGGAAGCGCGACAAGCAGAAGCAGCTGAAGAAACCACGCCAGCCGTACAGGCTCCTGACTTTAATGCAGACTCCGCTTACTACTACATAGAGCGGCAGGTAGCCTTTGGGCCGCGTGTACCCAACACCGCAGAGCATTACAAAACAGGCGATTACCTCATTAGCACCCTTAAGAGTTTAGGGGCAGAGGTAAAGGTGCAGAGCTTCCAGATGAAGGCTTTTGACGGGAAGATGCTGAACCTGCGCAATATCATTGCTTCTTTTCAGCCGCAGGTGGCTAACCGTGTGTTGCTTGCAGCCCATTGGGATACCCGCCCTTTTGCCGACAAAGACGATACTGACCCTAAAAAGCCCATAGCTGGCGCCAACGACGGTGGCAGTGGGGTTGGTGTGTTGCTGGAAATTGCCCGAATATTGGGCTCGGCCGACTCAAAGCCAAAAGTAGGGGTAGATATTATCTTATTTGATGGGGAAGATTATGGCCAGCCCGATGATAGTGGCCTGCCGTACCAGGAAGACACCTGGTGCCTCGGCGCTCAGTACTGGAGTAAAAACAAGCATGTGCCGAACTACAGAGCTAAATACGGTGTCCTGCTTGATATGGTGGGAGCCGAAAATGCCAAGTTTGCCCGCGAAGGCACCTCTATGCAATATGCTAAAAACATAGTAGCCAAAGTCTGGAAAGCCGGAAACGCCATTGGCTACTCCGACTACTTTATTTACAAAAACGCTCCTTCTATTGTAGATGACCATTCCTACATTAATGCCTGGGCTAAAATTCCGATGATCGACATTATAGAGTACAACGTAGCCAACTCAAACGATTACTTTGGGCCTTACCACCACCGCCACACCGACAACATGGATATTATCAGCAAAAATACCCTGAAAGCAGTGGGGCAGACGGTGTTGCATGTGCTTTATAACGAATAGGCCCTTGGCATGTGTAAGGCCAAATAGCCTCCAGAAGGGCCATTTCATTAGAATAATTTAGTTCATAATAAAAAGAGAGGCAGCTCATGAGCTGCCTCTCTTTTTATTATGGAATCAGGTTCTCCGATTGCATTCTGCTAACAGTCAGCTCCGCAAACTTTCCGGCAAAGCGGTTAAGCGAAGACGGATTGTAGCTTCTGGATTGGGCAGACCAAAGCAGACCCTCTGTATCGGCATCGTACAGGTTTGTTTCCAGGAAATACACTTTGTCCTCGCGGTAGTAGCCGGGGTCGTAAATCATGGGGTGCCAGTGGCTGTAGTACCCTCTAAACGTGCCATACCAGCCAAACCGGTTCATAGGCGCATATGGGTTGCCAGGCACATACCGGTTCTCTGTCTTTTCGTCTACCACGGCTGCCGTTAAAATAGCATCGTGTCCATCTCCCTTAATTTTCTGGAGCAGCATATCGCCGGTAGAACCACTCTCCCGCATCATGGCCGGTGGAAAAATGTCGATGCTTTTAGTTACAGCAATACCGCGCTTTTGCAGCTCTGCCTGCAGCTGATCTTCTACAATCTGGCGTGCCTGCGGGCTGTCTGTAAGTGCGGCTACAATTATTTTGGTGTATTGCTGGGTAGTGGCTTCCGGACTTTTCCAGGTGCCGGTTATTTGGGTAGAGGGGCTGCAACTAAAAACCAAGAGGCTGGCCCCAAACAATAAAAGCGTTTTTATGCTATTTCTAAATGAATATTGTTTCATAAGGCTCAAGTATTTAATGTTTTTATCTGTAGTAGAATAACGAAGCTTACATAAAATTGATACCATTAGCCGTTTGAACTGTCTGTTAAAACAGTTTCTGGTTTTGCAAAAAAGCGTCTTAGGTGAGCAGAATAGCTTGATAATGAGATATCTGACCTGCCTGTGTAAATAACCTTTGCCAGGGTAACACAGTAAGAGAAGGAATGTGCACTTGCTACGGCTCACCCCTGTATAGCACCGCATGGCAGGCTTGGGCCGGAGCAAAAGAGCACTCCCAATAACTTTGTTCATCATCTTTAGACAAGCATTATGAACTACGAAAAACTTGTAACATTACTCGGGTCGGAGGCAGAAGATCTACTCCAGCACGAGTGCAAAACCTTTTCAAGTGAATTGCTGCACCTGCCGGGCCCTGACTTTGTAGATCGTATATTTATGCAGTCAGACCGAAACCCGCAGGTGCTGCGTAACCTGCAGCAGCTCTACAACCATGGCCGGCTTGCCGGTACGGGCTATTTGTCTGTTCTGCCCATAGATCAGGGAATTGAGCATACAGCAGGAGCCTCATTTGCGCCTAATCCCATTTATTTCGATCCGGAAAACATACTAAGGCTTGCGCTGGAAGGAGGCTGCAATGCCGTGGCTACTACCTTTGGCGGCCTTGGTTTTCTGGCTAGAAAATATGCCCATAAAATACCGTTAATTGTAAAGCTCAACCACAACGAACTGCTAACCTACCCTACCAAGTACAACCAGGTTATGTTTGGCTCTGTAGACGAAGCCTGGAACCTGGGTGCCGCAGCGGTAGGCGCCACCATTTACTTTGGTTCCGAAGAGTCTAACCGGCAGTTGGTAGAGGTGGCACAGGCCTTTGAGCGAGCGCATGAGTTGGGCATGGCTACCATCTTGTGGTGCTACACCCGCAACAGCGCCTTTAAAAAAGACGACGTAGATTACCACACCGCAGCAGATATAACAGGCCAAGCCAACCACTTGGGTGTAACCATTCATGCCGACATCATCAAGCAAAAGTTACCCGAGCTTAACGGTGGTTTTACTGCAATTGGCTTTTCTAAATCGGATGAGCGGATGTATAGCCAGTTAGCCACAGACAACCCTATAGACCTTACCCGCTACCAGGTGGCCAACTGCTACATGGGGCGTGCCGGGCTTATTAATTCGGGAGGAGGCTCTGAGGGAGAAACCGATCTGAAAGAAGCCGTGCGTACGGCCGTTATAAATAAGAGGGCAGGTGGCATGGGGCTGATCCTTGGCCGCAGAGCGTTTCAGCGGGAGTTTAAAGAAGGTGTATCGCTGCTGCATGCGGTGCAGGAAGTTTACCTGGCCAAAGAAATAACCATAGCCTGATTTTGCTGCCAAAAAATATCTTGCAAAGCAAAGTGCCACATCTGAAAGTTGATGTAGCAGGGAGTGTTGAGCCGGTACAAACAAAATTTAAACATACCAGAAGCTCTAGCAGAACTGCCGAATATTAACTAATTTTGTGCCCGGCCTTTTGAAAACCTGTTCAGAAGCACCATATGCAAATATTGGTGCCGTTGGGATAGCCTGTAATGCAGCGTAATAGCGATAATAACACACCTAAATCCTTAAATGTGCGGTAGCACCCAGTCAAAGTATGATGCCTTGGTTTAAAAGAGTAGAAAAAGGAATTATTACCCCTACAGAAGAAAAAAAGGAGACACCTGATGGTTTATGGTACAAGTGTTCCTGCTGTAAAACAGTTACCAGCATGGCTGAGCACCGCCGTAACCTGAATGTCTGTGTGAAATGCAATTTTCATGAGCGCATTGGCTCTGCAGAATATTTTGCCATCTTGTTTGACGAGAACCAGTTCGAAGAGTTAGATGCAAATATGACTTCCTCGGACCCTCTTGCTTTCGTAGACTCTAAACCATACCCAGATAGAACAAAAGCCACGCAAAAGAAAATCGGATTAAAAGACGCAGTGCGTACAGCGCATGGCAAAATGAATGGCGAAGGCGTTGTAATTGCCTGCATGGACTTTTCCTACATAGGCGGATCTATGGGATCTGTGGTAGGAGAGAAAATTGCCCGCGCCATCGACTTTGCCCGCCAGAACCGCCTGCCTTTTCTTATGATCTCTAAATCGGGAGGAGCCCGTATGATGGAAGCCGGTTACTCGCTGATGCAAATGGCTAAAACCTCTGCCAAACTGGCACTGCTGGCCGAAGAAAAGCTTCCTTACATTTCATTGCTGACCGACCCTACCACTGGTGGCGTTACCGCCTCCTTTGCCATGCTCGGAGACTTTAATATTGCGGAGCCAGGTGCCCTGATTGGATTTGCAGGCCCACGTGTTATTAAAGAAACGATAGGCAAAGACCTGCCAAAAGATTTCCAGAGTGCCGAATTTGTGCTCGATCACGGCTTCCTTGATTTTATAGTAGATAGAAAACAGCTAAAGCAAAAGCTAAGCGATTTACTTACCATGCTAAAACCTGTGGTGGCTGAAGAACCGGTAGTTGCCAGAGAGCCTAAAGCCGCAAAAGCATAAGCTATACTTTATTACAAGCTACATTTTTGCAGTCTGCGCTGCAAACAGGCTGCTTTTTGTTAATTTTTTAGCCTTTGCAGCATTAATGGCCCAAGCTCCATCAACCTCACCTTCTTTTTATTTTTCAGGCTCCGGCAATATAGTGCAAAGGAGGGGAGTTGTAGTAAAAGTTAAACTTTTTACGTAGGCAGGTAGTATTACACCCAAGCAAACCATATACATGGTATAGTTTGAATATAGATTGGCATCAGTATTGCAGAGGCAGGAGGAGTAACCATACTGCAACGATTTTTTTACTGATTAAAAATTTTAAAATTAAAGTTATTACAAACTTACTAACAAATGAAAACTCTAAAATTATCATTAGCCTCTTTCTTAGCAGCTTCTATGCTGTTTGCCTCTTGTCAGTCGTCGCGGCCTGTGAGCAGCGGTAGCACATCAGGGGCAGGTACCTCTACTTCTACTACAACAGGTACTCAAAACGACACCGACGCTGAAAAGCAAGGAATGAATAAAACAACCAAAGGTGGTATAATAGGAGCCGGTGGCGGTGCCGTACTTGGTGGCATAGTTGGTAACCGCTTGGGTAACACAGCTGCAGGTGCCATTGTTGGTGCTGCTGTAGGTGGTGCTACCGGTGCTGTAATTGGCCGCAGAATGGATAAGCAGGCGGAAGAACTTGAGAAGAGCATGGAAAATGCTACAGTAGAGCGTGTAGGTGAAGCTATTCGTGTGAACTTCGACTCAGGTATTCTGTTTGCTGTGAATTCTGCCGAGCTAAGTGCCAATGCTAAAAAAGACATCGACAAGCTGGCGCAAACGCTGAAAAGCTACCCAGGCACCAATGTGATCATTGAAGGCCACACGGACAACACCGGTTCGCGTGAATTGAACCAGGGATTATCTGAGCGTCGTGCGCAGGCTGTTCTGAATTATGCCCGTACTACAGGTGTAGATGTTAACCGTCTGCAGGCTAAAGGTTATGCCTTCGACCAGCCTATTGCCGATAACACTACGGCAGAAGGACGTCAGAAAAACCGCCGTGTAGAAATTATTATCGTAGCAAACGAAGAGCTTAAAAACGCTGCCGAAAAAGGCGAGATAAAATAAGTCTAGAACGCTATTAAAGCTATACAGAAGGCGCCTGTCAGTTTTTACTGGCAGGCGCCTTTGTTTTAGGTTGCTACGAACAACAGCAACCTGGATCTTTCCTAAACTCTGCCTCTTTTAAAACCCGGTGGAGTGAATGTCGTTAAAGTGTATTAAATACAAAATATAATATTTCGAGTACGAGGTGGCGATAGAGTTGCAATTTGAGCAATTGAATAGTACATAACCAAACTTAAAAGAGAATCAGAACATTTTTTGGAAAACAGAGTATTACCCTCAGATTCTGAATTTCAGATTAACCAAGAACAGAAATAACTATGAGAAATTTTAAAATTTATGTTACCCTTTTTGCCGTGCTAGGTATGTTGTTTTCGTCGTGTAACACCAGCAGAACAACGAGAGGCGGAGCCATTGGTGCAGGTGCCGGTGGTGTGCTTGGTGGTGTAATAGGTAACCGGGCAGGCAACACAGCTGCAGGTGCCATTATAGGTGCTGCTGTTGGTGGCGCTACCGGTGCTGTGATAGGCCGCCACATGGATAAGCAGGCAGAAGAGCTGCAGCGAGACCTCAAGAACGCCCGGGTAGAGCGTGTGGGCGAAGGTATTAAAATTACATTTAACTCCGGAATTTTATTTGCTACTAATTCTGCCCAGGTGCAGTCTAATGCGCAGACAGAGCTAACGCAGTTGGCCCAAACCTTGAAAAAATACGAAGACACAAACATTTTAGTAGAAGGACACACTGATAATACCGGTGGCCGCGACCTCAACCAGCGTCTCTCGGAGCAGCGGGCAGAGTCAGTGGCGAACTTTTTGTCTAACCAGGGCGTGTCGCGCAGCCGTATGACCTCACAAGGTTATGCTTTCGACCAGCCAGTAGGCGACAACAGCACAGAGGCAGGTCGCCAGCAGAACCGACGCGTGGAAATCGCCATTTATGCAAACGAGAAAATGAAGAAAGCCGCAGAACGGGGCGATTTATAATAAAAACAGGTGCTTTGGCTTTATAAAAGATCTAGTGCAACGTACCTAAAGATAATTGTTATTTTCGATTTAACAGCCGGGCGAAGGTCCGGCTGTTTTTTTATAATTAAAGTTTTAACATTCATTTGTTTAGCGCGTAAGCTGAAGATAATTTATTTAAGAAACTTAATATGAAGCACCATTACTCCATCATTTTATTAGGGCTCCTCTCCAGCTTTACCTTTAGTGCCTGTGAGCGTATGCCCGATACTGAAACCAGCAGACCCGAGCTTGCCATTGCTCCAGGGCCTGTTGAAAGCAGGGTAGAAGAAGGCAAACCCGCCACAGTACAAGAAGCTCTAAAAGCCGATGCGCAGCTGGCCCGCACCATGAGCCTGCAGGAGTTTGTGGACCATATGCAAACCCGCACAACATATTACAGCCAGTTTAAAGAAGTAGACTACGAAGACGATTTCGTGAAAATCAGGAAGGACGGCGAGAAACTGAAAGTAGAAACAGCTGAAGGAAAAGCCAAATAACAACATGGCGACAGCAAGACAGAAACGGAAAAACAGAAGCAATAAGTATGGTGCCATGGTAAACCAGAAATCAAGGCAATGTTTCTAATGAAAAAGGCCTTCAGGAGGCATTATTAGCGAAGAGGTTCAAGGGGCTGAACTTATCGACTTCGTTTGTGCAGCAGGTAAGTCAGCGTCATGGTGAAGGCAGCACCAGCAAAAGCCAGTCCCATATCTTTTTGGGCATCCCAAATATCACCTTGCATGCCCAAAAAGGCCATTCCCTGCTCATTTTCGTTAAATACAATATCGGCTACAAACCACTCCAGTAGCTCATACAGGGCACTCAACGACAATGTAATCTCGACCGGTAAAAAATAATTGTATGGCCATTTTATTTTAAAGCCGCGCGTGAATAAATCGTGCATGGGGTAAGCCAGCAGCAGCCCAAATCCAAGGTGCACAAAACGGTCGTAATGATTACGTGACAGGTCAAAACGCTCTCTCAGCCACTCTCCAAAAGGGTTTTGGTCGTACTGGTACTGGCTCCCGTACACATGCAATAGCAGAAAAAGGAAAATAAGCGTGTAAGAGAGATTAGTGAAGCGGAATATATTGTAAAACGCGACCAGGAAAATAATAAGGGAGAGTGTCAGGAGGTTTTCCAGCAACCAGTTGTTCAAGTCCGGAGTGGTAAAGCCGCTATAGAGGCAGAAGGCTCCAAAAAGCACAGTTAATACAATATGTAGAGGCTTTACAGTATAAGGTGCTTTCACATCAGGTATGGCTGGCATCAGGATCAGGTTCGGTATAAACTAGGCACGTTAGTGCTGACTGCATAAGCCAGCTGATCTAGCATAATACACCGGTTTAAGTAATTTAGATGCAGATTCCAACACTTTAGCTTGTAAAAAAAGAACATTTTAGATACACTTAGTACATTTTGTCAATTTTACTTTGTTTACCTAAACCTGAGCGGGTTGTTTAAGCCAGGCGCAGGAATAATTCCCGCCCCAGTTATAGTACCGTTCGTGAGGATGCGGCAAATTGAGGATTTGAGATTAAAGCTATTTTTCCCAGGTGAGTGGGACCTAAAAAAGACCTCCTGTTTTTTGCCTCTTAGAAGGCTCCGGAAGGCCAGTTTCAATAGAAGAATTAGCTGAATGAGATGCCTCTTGCCCATAGAACCTTTGCAGGAAGACAAAAAGGCAAAGGAAAACAAACAAGGTAGCTCCTCCAGTACGACCCAATTCTTCTAATGAATTTGACCTTCCGGAGGAATTTTTAAGGTGTGCCGAAGTTTGGCTGCCTCAGACCATAAAAGACTGTTGATAAAACACCAGCTTTACCGGACAATCGTCCGGAACCTTAGTTGGATCGCAGTGGTAACCAAACATGTCGTAACCGTTCAGGTAAGGCAGCAGCTTCTTGTAATAGGTGTGCCCTGTGTTTTCAGCCTCAAAAGTAATGTCATGAAAAATGCAGGTAGGCATATGAGGTAGCTTCTCCAGCTTTTCGAACAGATTGTCGGGCTTACCTAAATCGCCTGAGTACACAAAGCGCTTCTCTTCTTCAAAAATGTAGGCATAGGTCTGGAAATTTTCTACATGTTGCCCATATGTATCGATGCATCTAAGCCCTTCTATCTGCTCTATAGGAACAAACTCTGCGTACTTTTCCGGTTCCTTAAGCTGTATCACCAGGAAATCGTAAATCTGCATTCTGAACTGCTCGGAGGTATAGAGAATAATAGGGCGCTCCGCTTTTTCTATAATGCTTTTGTGCAGCAGCAAACTTGCCAGGCTACCGCAATGGTCGTTGTGCAGGTGAGTTAATAAAATGTACTCTACCTTGTTAATCAGGTTTTTCTTAACAAGAGTAGGATAAACAGTATAGCCACAATCTAACAAAATTGTTTTGCTCCTGAATTCAACAAGGGCAGCAGAGTTGAGATAATCAACATCAAAAGCACCGCCAGTACCTAAAAATTTAATCTGCATATATGTTCCTTGTAAAGCTTCTGATGCTGCAATATCCGTATTTGTACCCGGTTATAGCGTTATTTATTACTATTTGTTTCTGGAAACACGCTGTTTTTATGCTGCTTTACTTGATGTACGATTTTTTTAAGGTGAGAGCGATTACACAAGGAGGTAAAAGCAGGCTAACAGCAATTTTGTGGCTACGTAAACCATAAAAAATGCCACATGCCTATGGATGCGCACCAACTACCGGTACAGCAGAAAACGGAGCAGACGCACGAGCTGTTGAATACGGCTTATAAAGTGCTGACCCTCGAGAGCCGGCGCACGCCTATGCAGGAGCTTATCTCTACGATGCTCTCGCACCGCACCACCCATGCCGATGAAGTAAAAGCCTACAATACCATGCTCGAACAGTTTGGCGATTGGCAGGGTGTAATAGATGCGCCGGTGCAAGAGCTGGCGCGGGCAATTGCCACCACCCGCTACCCCGATCAAAAGGCTCCACAGATACAGCAAACACTTCGTATTATTAAAGAGGAGCGGGGCGAGATCAACATCGATTTTCTGAACGATATGCCAGTAGAGGAGGCCATGGCCTGGCTCACTAAACTTCCGGGCGTAGGACTGAAAACTGCTACGCTGCTCTTGCTGTTCAATTTTAAGAAGCCGGTGCTACCCGTAGATACGCACGTGTTTCGGGTGAGCCAGCGGGTGGGGCTAATAGGAGCCAAAGTAACTGCTGACAAAGCGCATAAACTGCTGCTGGACATGCTGCCTAAAGATGCTGTGGAATTGTTTAACTTTCATAAGCATCTGTTCTGGCACGGGCAGCGCGTTTGCACTTGGTACACACCAAAATGTGAGCAATGCGTGCTGCAGCCTCTGTGCAACTACTACCAAGATGTGCGGGCAAAAGGCATAGACCAGCAGGCAGAATAGTCAGCTGCTGAAAACAAAAGGCATGGTAAATTATTCTAATGATTTTGTCCTTCCGAAGGGTTTGTAGCTGTTAAAAGCCTTAGACAGGAGCAAGGGGGTCGCTATAAGGCCTACAAGACCGCCCGCAATGTAAATAAACACCAGGTCCCATTTCGAATGCTCCCCGAGCACGTACTTCAGGAGCACCACCAAGGTAGTAACTGTAAAAACAGTTAGCCAATAGATTACTATATTCCATAAGGAAGCGGGAGGTACTTTTGCTGGGGGCAGTTTTAGGATAGCAACCAGTATAACCAGCAACCCAACTAAGGAGCTCAGTAGCTGCAGCACAAAAAAGTAAGTGTAGCGGTAGCCATCGTACACAAAGCTATCCAGCAGCACCGGAAACCAGCCAACCGCGCGTCCGTTTTTATGCGTAAAACTATCCCAGAAAATATGAGAGGCAGCACCCAGTATAACAGAAACGATAACCACACCATAGTTCCGCTTAAAGTAACTAACCCAGTTAAAGGCCTTAAAACGATGCAGGCGCTTGCGCAAAAAACCGGGCAGGCTATCAATTAAAGCATCCCGAACTATTATATGGAACACAAACGCAAGCAGCAGGCCCATCGGCAGGTTAAAATAAAAAATGCTACGCCAGGTGTGGCTATAAGGGTCGTGAGCCTCCATTCTGATGAATTTTTCGAAATCAGGGGCCAGGCTGCCCACTACCAGTCCGGTAAGGGAGGTCCAGCGCCTAAAAACAGAATGTACTGGTAAGACAATGGCTGGGTGTGAAAATGTAAAGGGCATGTAAAAGTTGCTTTAGGGTACAAGCCCCTGGTCAAATGCTGAAGTTATACTTCGGTAAACGCAGAAGGGTTGCCTATAGTGTTCTGATACTGAAGCTCTTGCTAACAATTGTTAGAATGAAAACAGACTTCCGGAGCCATTTTGACCTGAAAATGCGGAGGGTGCTCTCAGAGTAAAATAGTTTGAGGCTTTAGGCATAGTGGAGGGTAGCACCCTGGGGCAGCACCTGCAGGAGTGCCTGTCGCCCACAGATAAGCGCCAGGTTATGAGGTTCGTGCCCAACCGGAAAACCGTAGCAAATGGGGTAGTTATATTTGCCGGTGTGTTCTGCAATAATCTCGTAAGCATCTTTCCCGAACGGAATAGTATTGTCGTGCATGTCGCTCATGTGGCCTACTACCAGGCCAGCCAGGTGGCTGAGCTTGCCGGTTCGGTCGAGGTGCACGAGCATGCGGTCGAGGTGGTAAAGGTACTCGTCCAGGTCTTCCAGAAAAAGGATTTTGCCTCGCGTGTCGATGTCGGATCGGGTGCCGGTGAGGTTGTGCAGCATAGACAGGTTGCCGCCCACCAGTTGCCCCTGCGCCTGGCCGGTGCGGTTTAAGGCATGCGGTGCCGCCTGGTACGTAACAGGCTCGCCAAAGAGCACCTGCCGGAGCGTTTCAATGGCCCGCTCTGTGCCTTCTCTCGAAAACAAAACAGGCATAATGGCATGCACCGATTCCAGGCCGAGCGTGTGCAGGTGGCAGTGCAGCGTGGTTACATCGCTAAAGCCTATCAGCCACTTTGGTTCTTTCTGTAGAGGAGTAAAATCTACCTGATCTATAATGCGGGTGGTGCCGTAGCCTCCGCGGGCGCATACAATGGCTTTTATGGCAGGATTGTCGAGCATCTGTTGCAGGTCCTGCAGCCGTAGCGCATCGTCTCCGGCAAACTGGTTGTAGCTCGCCCCAATTGTTTCTCCAATAATTACTTCCAAGCCCCAGCTCCTAAACACCTGGACAGCAGCTTCTATTTCTGGAAGGCTAATTTTTCGGGCTGTGGCCACAATGGCAATTTTATCGCCCGGACGAAGAGGTGGGATCATGCGCAGTGTTTTTTTACAGAAAACGAAGTTAGGGCTTTTTAGGCAAAATTTGCTGAACACCTTTTTTTTGAGCAAATTCGGCAGCTTTGCTTTTTAAAGGGGCAAGTTTAGCGCGCTAGCGCCTCAGTTGCCCTATTTTTGTCTCGTGCCATTTGTATCTTGCTAAAATATGCCAGAATTAAAGAAGAAGTCTTGGGTCGATAAGTTTTTGTCGGTAATAGAGCGTATCGGAAATGCCTTGCCACACCCAGCCACCCTGTTTGCCGGTTTTGCATTGCTTGTCGTGCTGCTCTCGTGGGTAGCCAGCCTATTCGATCTGGCGGTGGTGCACCCTGGTACCGGCGAAACCATAACCCCTGTAAACCTGCTCTCCCGCGATGGCCTGCACATGATCCTGACGCGCATGGTCACGAACTTTACGGCTTTTGCGCCGCTGGGTACGGTGCTGGTGTCGTTGTTGGGTATTGGTATTGCTGAGGGAACTGGCTTTATTGGGGCGGTGCTGCGGCTGGTGGTGCTATCGTCACCGAAGCGATTGCTGACGTTTGTTATTGTGTTTGCCGGTGTACTTTCTAATACGGCCAGTGAGGTGGGCTATGTGCTGTTGGTGCCGCTGGCTGCGGTTATCTTTCTGGCGGCTGGTCGGCACCCGCTGGCTGGTTTGGCGGCCGCCTTTGCAGGTGTATCGGGTGGCTACAGCGCCAACCTGCTGTTGGGTACTGTAGATCCGTTGCTGGCTGGGCTCTCTACAGAAGCTGCCCGTATCATAGACCCGCAGTATAGCGTAAACCCTGCCGCCAACTACTATTTTATGTTTGTCTCTACTTTTTTAATTGCGGGTTTGGGTACCTGGGTAACGGAGCGGGTGGTTATACCGAGGCTTGGCGAATATACAGGCGATGAAAAACCGGAGCGGATAGAGCGGCTCAATGCACAGGAGAAACGGGGGCTGCTTTATGCCACTGTTGCTTTTTCCTTGCTCACAGCCTTTATCCTGGGCGGGTTGTTGCCAGAAAATGGTTACCTCCGCGACCCAGAGACAGGCGAAATTCTGCACTCACCGTTCATGTCGGGTATTGTAGCGTTCATCTTCTTAATTGCGGCCATTGTGGGTATTGCCTACGGCATCGGCGCCAAAACCATACGCAACGATAGCGACGTAATGCGTGGCATGTCTAAGTCTATGGAGACGCTGGGGTCGTACATTGTGCTGGTGTTTTTTGCCGCTCAGTTCGTGGCTTATTTTAACTGGACAAACCTGGGTCTGATTCTGGCCATTAACGGAGCCGATGTGCTGAAGACGATGGGACTGAGTGATATTCCGCTCATGATCATGTTTATATTGGTAGCTGCTGCCATTAACCTTGTAATGGGAAGTGCTTCGGCCAAATGGGCCATTATGGCTCCTGTGTTCATCCCGATGTTCATGTTGCTGGGTTACACCCCAGAGTTTACGCAGGTCGCCTACCGCATCGGCGACAGCGTAACCAACATTATCTCACCTATGATGTCGTACTTTGCCCTGATTGTAGCCTTTATCCAGCGCTACGATAAAAATGCAGGTATCGGCACCGTTATCTCCACCATGCTGCCGTACTCCGTGGTGTTCTTCATCGGCTGGACCATTCTGCTCATCATCTGGATATTAGTTGGCTTACCAGTAGGCCCAGGTGCAGAGATGTATATGCCGTGATGCATGTTCAGTATTATTAGTTAAAAATGGCCCAACATATTCAAACTTACCAAGGAACCCTAGGAGCCTTTAAAGCAAAAAAGCTTCGGAAAGGCTGTTTTTATTAGAATAATTTAGAGCTCTATTCAAAAACAGCAAGGGCAGCCTCGTTTACCGGGGCTGCCCTTGCTGTTGCTCAGAAACGAAGCATTTTTAAAGTAGCTTATAGCCAAGACTCAAAATTAGTTGTTGGTTACGCATATTGTATTTGTTGCTCGTTTCGGTGAATTGTCTTTTTATGGTTTCGTAGCGCAGGTCCAGTGTGAGCCGCGATATGTCTATGCCAACGCCACCCTGGATGCCCCAGTCAGATTCGTTCATGTACTCGTCTATGGTTTTGCCTTCCTGCTTGGCGCTCATCATAATAGAAGCCACCGGACCAGCCTGCACTCTCAGAACATTAAAAATGTTATAGCCAACCAATATCGGAACATCCAGGCGAGTAAACTTGAATTCCTGTGAGCTGCCAGTAGGCGTGGTTACCTGGTTATCGAATACCTGTATTTTACCTCCCGAAGAAGCAAGCACTGCTTCAGGCTGTATAAAAAATCCTGCTATCTGTAAGCGGGCAAATGCTCCGGCATGGTAACCAGTAATGTTTTTAGGATCTTTAAACTCTGAAGTGCTCTGCACATCGTTGAACAGGACTTTGGTAGAACTTACGCCGCCTTTTATACCAAGCGTAAAAGGCGAAGCTGGGACTTGGGCATTTGCAGTTACAAAGGCTAGTCCCGCTAAAACTGTTAATAATATTTTTTTCATAGTGGTGGTTATAAAGATTTAAATTGACTGATGTATTATTTAACGAGCCAATTCTATCATGTTGTACGTTACTTTAGTTTTTTCGGTGATTAAATGTTACAACTATGGAGTACAGTTTAGCTCAAAACGGCAGTTGCTTCAATCTCCACCAGCAATCTCGGGTCTATTAAGGCTTTTACCTCTACCATAGAGGCTGCAGGCTTAATGTCGCGGAAGAACTCGCTGTGCGCGCGGCCTACTTCCTGCCATTGTGTAATATCTGTCACATACATTCTAGTCCGGATCACATCTTGCAGCGAGGCACCTGCCTGTTGTAAGGCTTTCTCCATTTTAAGTAAGATAAATTTTGTCTGCTCGTATGGGCTGTCGAGGCCAATAATCTGGCCGCCATCTGTAGCGGTAGTGCCTGCCACTTCTACCACATTGCCTATGCGAACGGCTCTGCTGTAACCTACCAGGTCTTCCCAGGCGGTGCCGGATAAAATATTCTGTCTTGCTGTTTTCTCCATTGTTGAGATTTAGTTGTAGTAAAATAGCGGCTTGCCGAGGTTGCAAGGGCTGCTGTGTAAACTTCGTATATTTTACTTACTTTTGAAGCCTATGCGCCTCACCTCAAAGCCTGTGCTCTGCAACTATTACGTTACCTACCGGTGTAACGCCAAGTGCTCGTTTTGTGATATATGGGAGAAGCCATCGCCCTATATAAAAGTAGAAGATGTACGTAAAAACCTGCAGGACCTGAAGCGGCTAGGGGTAGAAGTAATAGACTTTACCGGAGGCGAACCGTTGTTGCACCGCGAGATAGACGTTTTTCTGCAGATGGCGCACGACATGGGTTTTATCACCACGCTCACCACCAATGGGCTGCTATACCCCAAGTTAGCCAATCGGCTTAAAGGGCTGGTAGACATGCTGCACTTTTCCCTCGACTCTTCTTCCAAAACCGAGCACGACACCGGTCGTGGCGTAGCCTGCTTCGACTTTGTGATGGAATCCATTCAGGTGGCAAAGCAGTTGGGGGAGCGCCCCGATATCATCTTTACCGTTTTCAAGCACAATCTGTCGCAGCTGGAGGAGGTTTATCAGCAGATAACGCAACCCAACAAGCTGATGCTGCTTATCAATCCGGCTTTCGAGTACAACGGAGTGGCGGCAGGCGAGCAACTCACGGAAGCAGAATTAGCTTACCTCTCGGCCTTTGGCAAGCGCAAGGGCGTGTACCTAAACGATGGCTTTGTGGAGCTCCGGCGCGATGGTGGCAACCACACCGATAAACCTGTCTGCAAGGCTGCCTCTACCACACTTGTTATTTCGCCAGAAAACGAACTGGTGCTGCCTTGTTACCATCTGGGTGCCAAAGGCTTTCCTATTAACGACAACCTGTACACCCTCTACCACTCCGAGGAGGTAAACAAACTCAAGCGCCTGGAAGGCCGTTTGCCAGCCTGCGAAGGCTGCACCATTAACTGCTATATGCAGCCTAGCTTTGCCGTAGAAGTAAATAAATATTTTTGGAAGGCGCTGCCCAGTACCCTCAAATACAACCTTTACAAAGGCACCTGGAAACGACTGGTAGGTTTATAGTGCAAAACCTTTGAATGGAATAGTGAGAAAAAGCTCTGGGAGGTCATTTTTATTCGAATAATTTGATGACTGACCTTATGGAGCAGGAGCGTGCGCAATACTCACCTTCCGATTGAATTTGTTATTTATTGATTAGGCGGCTACAAAGGCCGCATGGGCATAATAATATTCCTCACCACAGCAACATCCAAACAGAAAGTTCGCCAATCATTTTCCTGCCAAAGAGCTTCTTCTAACTACTACAAAATCCCTAAAATAATATTTCAGGAGTTCTTAGTTTTTAAAAGTTTATAGAAAAACAACATTTGTTGTCAAATTTACAATTGTGTCCCGATTTTCTCTTTCTAGATGATAATGAAGGTGTTTTGACTTTACAAAGGAACATTAGTTTTTTCTGTTTGGTTACTTGCTATTGATCTTCATAATAAATACTTTTATAAATATGTTTAAATGTTAAAATAACACTTAACAATTAAAACCTATTTTGTCTTGCGTAGGTACCTATCTATTGTACTGATTGTTTAGGTGCGTATATGATTTAGAAAATAAGGCAGGTTTGGACAAGTCTGGTACCTGAAAAACAACACATATAAATACAAACATGAAGAAGTTACTAGCAGGGGCTGCAAAAGCAGTAGGGTATATGTTGTTGTTAGGTGTAATGGCTTGTTCCAAAGACAAAGACCCGATAGCCGATGCTACTTACACGCAACCTCAGCAACCTTTCAGCATCGACAATATTCGTGATACTTACCCTGATCTGGCGCCTGTGGCTATGTCGAACAGGTGGGGCCCCTATAATACCCACGATCCCTCAATCCTGAAGACAGGTGAGTACTTTTACTCTTACAGCACCGATGTGGCGTTTGGAACAGCCGTGCAGCCTGGTATTCAGGTGAGGCGGTCGAAGGATCTGGTGGAGTGGGAGTTCAGAGGCTGGGCGCTTAGCGGACTGCCACCACAGGCTGTTGCCTACATCAGAGGTAAAAATGCTTCGCCAAATCAATCTATCTGGGCTCCTTATATAATGAAAATAGGGAGCGAGTACAGGTTGTACTACTCTCTTGCCTCCGATGGTTTTAGAATAAGCGCTATCGGGTTGTTAACCTCCTCCTCACCGGAAGGCCCCTGGACAGAGAAAGGCCTGGCTGTGACATCCGAAACCAATGGGCCTGGCACAAATGCCATAGACCCCTCGGTAGTGGTAACGCCATCAGGGGAGCACTGGATGCACTATGGCTCCGCCTGGGACGGCCTGTTTGTAGTACAACTCGACCCTGCCACCGGACTGGCTAAAACGCCTGGGGACCGGGGTAAACGCATTGTGCGCAGAGGGCAAACGAACGGGGTGTATAATGGCAACCTGGAGGGCCCGGAAATTATTTTTAACGAGCAGCAGCAAATGTACTATCTGTTTGTGTCTTACGACTGGCTCGAGAGCAAATATAATGTGCGCGTATACCGCTCTGCAAACCCCGATGGCCCATTTCTAGACTGGAGAGGAGCAAACGTAGACGATCAGGCCGACAACGGACCTATGATTCTGTCGCCGTACAAATTTATGAACCATGGCGGCTGGCAAGGCGTGTCGCATCCGGCTGTTTTCAAAGACAACAACAAGTATTATATCGCCCATCAAGGCAGACCGGGCGGACCCGGAAACGAGCGCTTTTACATGGTGATGCACGTCCGTGAAATTGTTTGGTCAGAAAATGGCTGGCCTCTGGTGTCGCCGCAGCGTTATGCCGCTGTGCCGCAAACCCCTGCCATTACTGCTGCCGACCTGGCCGGAGATTATGAGCAGATAGTGCTTACGCAAACGGTGGTGCCAGGCTATGGCAACGAACAGACAAATCCTGATTTTTCGGAGGCACGTACTACAAAACTGAATGCCGACGGCACCATAAACGAAGGAGGTAATAACACCTGGACCTACAACGCACCCTGGCTGGAGTTGAAATGGAACGGAGGCCAGTTCGTGGATAAAGTGCATGTGTCGCGGGGCCGGGACTGGGAAAACAAGATCGCCTCTACTATCGTCATGACCGGTTTCAACGGCGATGGTACCGCTATCTGGCTGAAGAAAAAACAATAAGCACGAATGCTGCCTCTGGCTTTTATGCCTGCAAAGCCAGAGGAATGTACACGCTACCGGCAGGCAACAGCTATAAGTATTAACCTATTTTACACACAACACAACTTTTACACACAACACAACATGACAAGTAAGTTTTCATCTTTTGCTGCTTTGGCACTGGGTTTAACGATGTCGGTTAATGTATCGGCTCAAAAAGCATCAACTTTTGTAGTACAAGCCAATCAACCAACTGCCACCGTGGCACCTACTATGTGGGGCTTGTTCTTTGAGGATATTAACCTCGGAGCAGATGGCGGAATTTATGCAGAGTTGGTAAAAAACCGCTCTTTTGAATTCTATAACCCTATGATGGGCTGGAAAGAGGAGAAAAGAGGCGGTGGTGAAGGCTCCTTGCTGGTACACAACCGCAGCGAAGTAAACCCCGCTAACCCACGTTACCTGCGCCTGCAGGTTAAGTCAGATCAGGGCGAATACGGCCTGATAAACGAAGGCTTCAGAGGTATGGGCGTAAAGCAGGGGAATCAGTATGATTTTTCGGTTATGGCGCGGCAGCACGAAGGCAGCAACCTTGCTCTGACCATAGAAGTTGTAAATGCCAAAGGTGAAAAAATAGGAGGAGCTACTCTTACACCATCTGGTAAAGAATGGAAAAAATATACTGTAAGCTTTACGGCTTCTGCCACAGAGCCTAAAGCACAAATGGTTTTATTGGCAAAAGGTAAAGGAGCCGTAGACCTCGACATGATCTCGCTCTTCCCGAAAGATACTTGGAAAAACCGCCCCGGTGGTCTGCGTGCCGACATGGTGCAGCTGCTGGCCGACATGAAACCAGGCTTCCTGCGTTTCCCCGGTGGGTGTATTGTAGAGGGCCGTACCCTGGATGAGCGCTTTCAGTGGAAAAAGACAGTTGGTAAGCCAGAAGAACGCGAGCTGATTGTAAACCGCTGGAACACCGAGTTCAGCCACCGCCCCACACCAGACTACTACCAGAGCTTCGGCCTCGGCTTCTTCGAGTATTTTCAGCTTTCTGAAGACATAGGTGCTGAGCCAGTGCCGATTTTAAACTGTGGTATGGCCTGCCAGTTTAACACCGGCGAAGTAGTGCCACTCGACCAGTTGGACCCTTACATACAAGATGCCCTGGACCTGATCGAATTTGCCAACGGACCTGCTACTTCTAAGTGGGGAAAAGTACGCGCCGATATGGGCCATCCCGCACCCTTTAACCTGAAGTTCCTCGGTATCGGAAACGAGCAGTGGGGCGAGCAGTATGTAGAGCGCTACAAAGTGTTTGAAAAAGCGCTTTCAGAAAAATACCCGAACATTCAGCTGATTTCTACAACCGGCCCGTTCCCAGATGGCGAAGAGTTTGAATACCTCGACAAGACGCTGCGCAGCATGAAAGATGCGCGTGTAGATGTAATAGATGAACACTATTACCGCCCTGCCAAGTGGTTCCGCGAAAACGCCACTCGCTACGATAACTACGACCGCAAAGGCCCTAAGATTTTTGCAGGTGAGTATGCCGCACAAAGTGTAGCCATTGCCAGCCCCGATAACAAAAACAGCTGGGAAATGGCCTTGTCTGAAGCTGCTTTTATGACTGGCCTGGAGCGAAACGCCGATGTAGTAACCATGACCTCGTATGCCCCGCTTTTTGCTCACGCAGAAGGTTGGCAGTGGACACCGGACATGATCTGGGTAGATAACCTGCAGGCTTATGGCACACCAAACTACTACGTGCAGAAGCTGTTTTCTACCAATGCCGGTACGAACGTGGTGCCTGTACTGCGCGACAACAAAGCCGTAACCGGACAGGATGGCTACTACGCCTCTGCCACTGTAGATAAAAAGACAAATGAGCTGATATTGAAAGTGGTAAACACCAGCGACAAAGCACAGAACGCAAATTTCACGATAGAAGGTATTAAGAAATTACAAGGCAAAGGCACACACACCGAGCTTACCAGCCAGAAACTGGATCAGGTAAACTCTTTTGCAGAGCCAAAAGCTATAAGTCCAACACAGAAGCAGGTAAATGTAAAAGGCAATACTGTTTCTATGTCGTTAAAGCCGCACTCGGTGAACGTGTTCCGGGTAAAAACATCTTAAAACAGGAACATGAGCCGTTTCTATAGTTCTTAAGAAAACCTCATGAGCAACCCGCCAGATTTAGGAGTTACCTCTTACCTCTGGCGGGTTTCTTTTTAAACAAATAAGCCCAGCCCAGCCTTAAGCAAAAAAGATGCTCTAACTCTCTGGAAGGCCTTTTTCATTAGAAAAATTAAAGTGCTGGAAGGTTACATGGCTAACTTGTTTTTGATAAATTTTCATTGTGTGAGTAAGCGGATAAGAGAATAAAATTTATCTTGGACACATTCCTACTGAAACAGCTTGTAAATCTTCTATTTCTGCACATTCTTAGGGTATGGACCCTATATTAGTAGGCAGCCTAGAATTAGATGTTTTAAGTATGGAGATATTGTAAACATTCAAACTAAACAGGTCTAACATTTATAATTTGTAATCTATTTGATCAGCATCTAACACATACCCATGCAAAAAAACAATTTTATGTTCCGTCCCGAAAGCAAAGTCTTTATCTGGGCTTTTCTACTAATGGGGGCATTTGCCTGCTCTTCATCAAAATCAGAACAAGCTGAAGCTGGTACAGGCACGGCTGAGGCCGCCTTAACCAGTCCGGACAAAAGCATCAGCGTTAAATTCAGTGTGTCTGACGACAAAAAAGCCTTCTATAGCATCAGCCGCCAGGATACTGTAGTGCTGCAGGATTCAAAATTGGGTGTGATGATGAGCGATGCCGACTTTACGCAGGGACTGGTGCTGGAATCGGTTTCGGAGGTAGAGCCGGTGCAGGACAGTTATGAGATACTGAATGCCAAGCGCAGAAACAATACGTACAAAGCCAACAAACAAACTTACCACCTGCGCAATGCAAATGGCCAGAAAGTGGACATTATTTTTCAGGTGTCAGACGATGGTGTCGCCTTCCGCTACCATTTTCCTGGCGAGTCAACAGACAAGAAAAAGATCAGCAAGGAGATAACAACTTTTAAGATGCCAGAAGGAACAAAGGCCTGGTTACAGCCCATGTCAGATGCCAAAACTGGTTGGGAGAAGACAAACCCATCTTATGAAGAATATTATCAAAAAGAAATTGCAGTTGGTACACCTTCGCCTATAAAAGCAGGTTGGGTATTCCCTGCTTTATTTCGTAGTGGTGGCACCTGGCTGCTCGTTACTGAATCGGCTTCTTACGGCGACTACTGCGCCACCCGCCTGCATGCCGAGTCACCGGGAGGAGAATACAGCATAGATTTTCCGCAGGAACAGGAGAAGTATCCTGGTGAGGTGCTGAACCCTGAATCTACGTTGCCGTGGTTTACGCCTTGGCGTATTATAGCTATCGGCAGCCTCAAAACCATTGCCGAATCTACTCTAGGCACCGACTTGGCTAAGCCAGCTGTTGCCATGGATCAGTCGTTTATTAAGCCGGGTAAAGCCTCGTGGAGCTGGGTTCTTTTAAAAGACGACTCTACCGTGTACCACGTGCAGAAGCGCTTTATAGACTTTGCTGCCGACATGAACTGGAACTACTGCCTCATAGACGCCGACTGGGACAAAAAAATAGGCTATGAAAAGATAAAAGAGTTGGCCGACTATGCCAAAACCAAAAATGTAGGTCTGCTGCTCTGGTACAACTCTGCCGGCCCCTGGAACACCGCCCCCTACACTCCCCGCGACAAAATGCTGACACGCGAAGTACGCCAGAAGGAGTTTGCACGGTTGCAGCAAATGGGCATTAAAGGCGTAAAAGTCGACTTCTTTGGCGGCGACGGACAATCAGTCATGCAGTACTACATCGATATCCTGAACGATGCGGCTGCTCACAAACTGCTGGTGAATTTCCATGGCTGCACCTTGCCACGCGGCTGGCAGCGCACCTACCCGAACCTGATGACGATGGAGTCTATAAAAGGGATGGAGTTTATAACCTTTGAACAGGAGAATGCCAATGAAGCGCCTGCGCATACTACTATGCTGCCTTTTACCCGCAACGCCTTCGACCCAATGGATTTTACGCCAGTAAACCTTACCAAAGTGCCGAACATCGACAGGAAAACGACGGTAGGGCATGAATTGGCGCTGTCGGTTGTGTTTTTATCAGGAATCCAGCATTATGCCGAAACGGATTGGGGCATGAAGACGGTGCCGGCTTATGTAAAGAACTTTATGCGGCAGGTGCCCGCCATTTGGGACGATAGCCGTTTTGTAGATGGTTATCCCGGAAAGCTGGCTGTAATAGCGCGTAAGGCAGGAGACCGCTGGTATGTGGCCGGCATTAACGGAGAAAACACAGAGAAGAAAGTGCAGCTCGACCTTTCGTTTATAAATAAAGCAAAAGGCGAGTACATAACCGACGGCAACGAAAAATCATCGTTCCGGAACAACACCATAGATTTATCTGCCAATAAAACCCAGGAAGTTACCCTGAAACCGAATGGCGGATTTGTGATGGTATTTTAGTGCAGGTTGAGGTTAATCTTAAACAGAAGGAAATAGAATATGAAGTTGAAGTTAAAAGGCCTGCTGCTGGTGTTCTTGTTGGCAGGTATAAGTCTGCAGGTGCAGGCGCAGGAAAAGGAAAAATGGCAGCAAGTAGGAGAAGTAAGGCAGGATATTGTTACACACGATCCGGTTATGGCCAAGCACGGCGATCGGTATTACCTGTTCAGTACTGGTCACGGCATTTCCAATTGGTCTTCAGACGATCTGAAGAACTGGAGGCTAGAAAAGCCTGTGTTTGAAACAGCGCCACAATGGGCCGTAGATGCCATTCCTGGATTTAAAAACCACATTTGGGCTCCAGACATCAGCTTTTACAACGGCCAGTATTATTTGTATTATTCGGTATCGGCATTTGGTAAAAATACCTCGGCCATCGGCTTGGTTACAAATCCTACCTTAGATCCGAACGACCGGAACTACAAGTGGACAGACCATGGTAAAATTATTCAGTCGTACCCTGGTAAAACCAACTGGAACGCCATAGACCCGCATATAATCGCCGATAAAAAAGGTACTGCCTATATGAGCTTCGGATCCTTCTGGGATGGGCTGAAACTGGTAAAGCTGAGCAAAGACAGGAAGAGTATTGCCGAAAACCCGGACAACCTGCCTACTATTGCCAGTCGCAAAAAAGATCCTTCGGCACCTAATCCGCCAGCTATAGACAATAACCCTGTAGATGCAGGAGGCAATGCCATTGAGGCACCCTTTATTTTTCAGAAAGGCAAATACTACTACCTCTTTGCTTCTATAGACTACTGCTGCAAAGGCGTAAACAGCTCCTATAAAATGATTGTTGGCCGGTCTAAAAAAATCCCTGGCCCCTATGTAGACAAAGATGGAGTACCTTTGAACAGAGCAGGAGGTACACTGGTACTAGAAGGAGACGAAAACTGGCATGGCGTAGGTCATAACTCCGTCTATACGTTTGATGGCACCGATTACCTGATCTTCCATGGCTACGATGCCAATGCTAACGGAGCGCCTAAACTGCGCATCGAAAAGCTGAACTGGACCAAAGACGGCTGGCCCATTATTCAGGGCAAAGAGTAATTGTAGCTGGCTTTAACCACATACCTTGGAAGCAGTTTTGCCGTTATCAAAACTTTATAAGCCGTTTATATAGCTAAAAGGCTCTGGAAGGGCATTTTTATTAGAATAATTTATTTCCTGAAGGAGATATGCCTAACAAAGAGTAGTTTTGCTGCTGCTGAAGAGGCACTACGCTAGTATCTATCCATCTTTTATATAAAAGACCGAAACATGAAAATTCACACCCGATTACCTTTTGCCCTGCTCTGTGGCGGTATGCTAATGTTGGGAGCATGTAACCAAACTTCCACAACCGAAGAAACAGCTGCAACTGAAACAACTACCAGCAGCGAACAAGCTGTACTACCGGCCAGGGCAGATTTTCAGAAGACCATAGATGGCAAGGAAACAGACCTTTACATCCTGAAGAACAAAAACAATGTACAGGCTGCCATCAGCAACTACGGCGGTCGAATCATCAGCCTTTTGGTGCCAGACAAAGATGGCAACATGCGCGATGTTGTAATTGGCTTTGGCGATGTGGACTCCTTTACCAAGGGAGCTGATACCTTTTTTGGTGCCACCATCGGGCGCTACGGAAACCGTATTGCCAAAGGCAGGTTTAAAATAGACAATACCGAATACAAGCTTGCCACCAACAACGACCAGAACCACCTGCACGGTGGCGAAACAGGTTACTCGCGTGTAGTGTGGGATGCCCGCCAGGTAGATGACAAAACGCTGGAACTGACGTATCTTTCTAAAGACATGGAAGAAGGTTACCCTGGCAACCTCAATGTAAAGGTGACCTACACCCTTACCGACGACAACGAGCTGAAGATCGATTACGAGGCAACAACAGATAAAAAGACCGTTGTAAACCTGACCAACCACGCCTTCTTTAACCTGAACGGCGAAGGCAGTGGTACCATTAAGAACCACTTGCTGCAGATTAATGCCGATCACTACACGCCAGTAGACGAAACCCTGATACCAACAGGCGAGCTGGCCCCAGTAGAAGGCTCTCCATTCGATTTCAGGAAACCGACAAAAATTGGCGAGCGAATAGAGCAGGACCACGAGCAACTGAACTTCGGCAAAGGCTATGACCACAACTTTGTGCTGAACACCACACAAGGTGGCGGAATGACCAAAGCTGCCACTGTGGTAGGTGACCAGAGCGGGATTGTAATGGAAGTGTTTACCGAGGAGCCGGGCATTCAGTTTTATGGCGGCAACTTTTTGGAAGGCAAAAACACCTTGAAAACAGGTGCGAAAGATGAACACAGATCCGCCTTCTGCCTGGAGACACAGCATTTCCCGGATTCTCCGAATCAGTCAAATTTCCCGTCTACCCAGCTAAACCCTGGGCAAACATATAAAACCACTTCTGTTTACAAGTTTTCCGTACAATAATTCGTTAAAGGAGTGTTGCAGCAGTTCTTAGTTGCTTCAGGCAACTAAGAACTGCTGCATTTTTTTATGCAAGAGCTTGTGCCGGAGCCAGTATATCCCAGGGAGCATTTTGTAACTTTGTTGCTGAGGCGCGTACACCTGCTGTAAACAGATGATCATTTTACATAATAAAATTTAAGCTGATATGCCTGTCATACTTCCTGTAAAAGGTAAAAAACCCCAAATGGGTAACGATTGCTTTATTGCTGAAAACGCTACTATCGTAGGCGATGTAATATTGGGCAACGAGTGCTCGGTATGGTTTAATGCCGTTATCAGAGGAGATGTAAACAGTATCCGGATCGGCAATAAAACCAATATTCAGGATGGCGCGGTAATTCATTGTACCTACGAAAAAGCGGCTACAGCTGTAGGAAACAATGTCTCTATCGGGCATAATGCGATAGTGCATGGTTGCGTAATAGAGGACAATGTGCTCATAGGGATGGGTGCCATTGTAATGGATAATGTACTGGTGCAAAGCAATTGTATTATTGCAGCCGGAGCCATTGTGCTGGAGAACACCATCTGTGAGTCAGGGTTTATTTATGCCGGTATTCCGGCCAAAAAAGTAAAACAGATCAACGATGAGCAGGAGGCTGGTCTGGAAAAACTGGCAAACAAATATGTGATGTACAGCAGCTGGTTTACAGGCCCCATGTAACCCAAAAGTACTCTAACAAGTACAAAACAATGAAAGCTGCCTCGCTAGAGGCAGCTTTCATTGTTTTGTACTGAAGCTATCAGCTTTTAAAAATTATGTTGCTCTTTTTACCCTAGAACAATTCATGCTCATTTTGCATCCTGAAGGCCATTTTTATTGGAATAATTTGAGCGTGTACTATTTGAGGGGGTATACTTCATAAATAGAAACTACCGGTGCCACCGGCTTTTAGCTCGTGGCAGCAGGGAGAGCCAGTCTTTGATTATGCAGGTTCAGGAATTTCCAGTCTCAGCTGGTACAGGTCAAAACCTTTGGCCCAGAAGTCTTTTTCTATCTTTTCTAACTTGAACCCAAGCTTCTGGTAGAACAGGAACACTAACTGCGAGGTCCGGACGACAACTAGCCTTACAACCGGATTTTTTTTGATCTCGTTTATTCTGAATATGGTAAGCGTTTTGCCCAAGCCTTTCCCCTGAAAATCGGGGTGAATGATGTCCCAGGAAATGCGGGCAGTAGCGCCACCATCGAACCAGTTATATCCGCCGGAACCGATAATGCGACCAGCTTCTTCCAGTACAAAATAGTTTTGAGCATCCTGTTCCAGGTACACAACAAAGTCCTCCACCTCCGAAGCATCAAAAAACTCCGGAATGTTAAGCTGTAGTAAAGCAACAAGGGATTCACGATCTTTTGTTTCGTAAGGTCTGATCATGCCATTATCTTCCCCATTTAAAAAGAGTTTTACGAAGCAGATTTCTCCTGCATTTCCTCCCGCACTCTGAGTAGCACCGACTCTACTTTTCGCTCTGATTTTTCGAGCACGCTAACTTGGTACTGGTTAAAAAGGGCTGTGTCGTTTATATCTTCTGGTATCTGACCATAGATCATGTTTACCAGGCCGCCAACAGTCTCGTAATCTTCACCCTCTGGGAGGGGATATGGCAGGTGGTCGTTTGCGTCTGTTATAGAGGCAGACGCATTTACTTTGTACTCATAGTCGTTGAGCTGTTCTACAATTGGCACTTCCTCATCGTACTCATCCTGTATCTCGCCCACCAACTCCTCAATAATATCCTCAATCGTGACAATGCCCGATACGCCGCCAAACTCATCGGTGGCAATGGCCATGTGCATGTGGCGCTTCTGGAACTGCTTTAGCAAAAGGCTGATTTTTTTCGTTTCCGGCACAAAATAAGCTTGCCTGATGAGTTTCGACAGCACAATGGGTTCCTTCAGACGCAGCAGTGTAAGTATGTCTTTTACATAAAGCACACCTACAATATTGTCGATGTTGCCATTGTAAACAGGTAATCTGGAGTAACCTTCGTTAAAGATAACCTCCATCAGCTCTTCTACCGGTATGTTTATGTCTACGGCTACCATTTTCGTTCTCGGCACCAATATTTGCTTTACCATGCGCTCGTTAAACTGAAATACATTCTCGATGAGCTCATGCTGCGAGTCATGGATCACGCCACCCTCCATACTCTGCTCAAACAGCAGTCGCAGTTCTTCTGCGGTATGCACCTCGGTGCCATGCAGTGGTCTGATGCCTACGGCACGCAAAATAAAATTGGAAAAGCCGTTTAGTAGCCAGATAAACGGCCTGAACACAAAGTAGAAAAAGCGCATAGGCACTGCAACAGCCAAAGCAGTAGACTCAGACCGCTGAATGGCCAACGACTTAGGAGCCAGCTCACCAAACACAATATGCAAAACAGTAATCAAGGCAAAGGCAATGGGGAGGGCAATTTTGTGCGCCAGTTCGTCGCTGCCACCATAGCCAAAAGCCTCCATAATATTGATGATTATGCGCGATACCACGCTTTCCCCAATCCAACCCAAACCTAGCGATGCCAGTGTAATACCCAGCTGCGTGGCCGAAAGGTAGGCATCGAGGTGAGAGAGCATGTTCTGCGTTAGTTTAGCGAGGGTGTTGCCGGTTTGGGCCCGCAGTTCTATCTGAGAGGATCTTACTTTAACAATAGCAAATTCAGCTGCCACAAAGAAGCCATTTAGGGCAACAAGTAGTATAGTTAAAAATATGTCTAAGGCCATAGGGGGAATTAGCTGTATAAAAGTACCGCTAAAGCTGTAAAATTAACTAAAATACGTGCTTTTACTAGAAGAGTATGTGAATTGAATTGCAAAAGCATTGCGAGAAGCCACTAGCATCGCAAAAGAGCCCTTTTATTTTAATATACACCTGCATAGCATAATAAAAAAGGCGCCCTAAGGCGCCCTTTTGTTGTTAGACACTAGGCAGGAGATCAGTAGTTGGCTTTGCTGTGGGTGCTTTAACGGTTTTTAACAACTCGTTGGCATCCGGCTGAAGTGGAAGCGATCTGATTACTTCGCCTCATCTCTTTCGGAAACAGCTTATACACCTATACTGAAGCGTGTCTTGGAAGGAATGTTATCGTCTTGGTTAAAATTTTTGTTCTATTGTTTTTAAATTTAAAGCTTTCTCAAAATGCAGCAGTTAACTAACTAGGTTTAATAATTGGTAGCAATTGCTGTAGGATGTTATGAAATATATAAAAATATTCTGTTAAAATGTACTTTAAATTTAGCTTATTCGGGAGCTTGTAAGTTAACGGTCCGGTTTAAAGGGTGAAGAACAGGCTAGAATAGGTGAACGAGCTATTTAATTATGAGGTAGCTGCTCCTTATGCGACGAAGAAAATGAAATCTATAAAATAATGTAGCTACATTAAAATACCTTTTCTCTTCAACAAGGCGTTTTAAGTCTGACATTCCGGCATGCAGTTAAAAGCTGGACCACATGCTGCCACCACGGGCGGTATGCCGCTTTAAGGTAAATTCCGTACTTTTGTATTACGATCTAAAACAGCATGACCTGGTACACAAGGTTTGTTTTTGTCTGATTTAGAATTGGCTTCATATGTACTGCTGCTGGAGTTGCCAGGGTAGTGCTTTAATTATAGATTACTTCATGAACAACCTGACTTTATTACGGCATCTGCTGCCGCTTTTACTTCTGTTTACCCTTGTAGGGCAAGCACAGGCGCAGGTGCTTAAACCGGCTACCTGGAGCTACGATGTGTCTAAAAAACAAGTAGAAGTAGGAGAGGAGGTGGAACTCATTTTCAACGTCCGCATCGACAAAGACTGGTACCTCTACTCCTCCGACTTCGACCCGGACCTGGGGCCCATGGTAACGGAGTTTAAGTTTGCCAAACATCCTTCCTACGAGCTGGTAGGCAAGGTTAAGCCTATCAATCCAAAAAAGAAGTACGATGACCTGTGGGATGGAGAGTACACCTATTTTGTAGGCACTGCCCAGTTCCGGCAAAAGATTAAAGTGCTGCAGGCCGGACTGCTTGTAAAAGGAACTTATGAGTACCAGGTGTGTACCGATGTAACAGGCAAATGTATTCCCTTTGATGATGACTTTACATTTAACACCAGCCAGATACAGGTAACAGCCGCCGCCGCGCCGGCACCCGGCACAACACCTGCCACCACTTCCCCGTCAGAAGCACGGCAACAGCCAGAGGCTCCGGCAGGGGCCACACAAGCACCTGTGCCAGATGCTGCAGGAACTGCAGCCACACCAGAAGCTGCCTCGGTAGATACCGCAGCCTCAGCTCTTGCCGCCGACAGTAATACAGTCGGCCAGGCTGCCATTGCCTCAACAGAGCCGGTTGCACCAGCACCGCTACAAGGTTACGATCCAGGCGAAGAAGCAGAGTCTGGAGGTTTATGGGCCTTTTTTCTGGTAGCCTTTATATTTGGGCTAGGCGCCCTGCTAACACCATGTGTTTTCCCAATGATTCCCATGACAGTTAGCTTTTTTACCAGCAGTGGCGACAGTCGGAGCCAGGGCATTTTTAAGGCTGCTATCTATGGTTTGTCGATTATTGCGATTTACACCCTCATAGGCACAGTAGTAGCTAAGTTATTTGGGGCAGATGGAGCTAACTTTATCAGTACACACTGGCTGCCTAACCTCCTGTTCTTTGCTGTGTTTGTCATCTTTGCGATGTCATTTTTCGGCCTGTTCGAGATTACATTGCCTAGTTCTTTCCTGACCAAAGTAGATGCCCAGGCCGACAGAGGTGGTATGATTGGTGTGTTCTTTATGGCTTTTACGCTGGTGCTGGTATCCTTTTCCTGCACTGGTCCCATTGTAGGGAGTATTCTGGTAGCATCAGCAGGTGGTGAAACCGTAAGGCCTGTTATGGGTATGTTTGGGTTTTCACTGGCCTTTGCCCTGCCGTTTACCTTGTTCGCTATTTTCCCGTCGTGGTTGAGCACCCTGCCTAAGTCTGGTGGCTGGCTGAACTCCGTAAAGGTGGTGCTGGGTTTTATTGAACTGGCCCTGGCACTTAAATTTTTGAGTATTGCCGACCAGGTATACCACTGGGGCATTCTGGATCGCGACATTTACCTGGCACTCTGGATCGTGATCTTTACCTTAATGGGCTTTTACCTGCTGGGCAAGCTCAAGTTCTCGCACGATTCTGACCTGCCTTACCTAAGCGTGCCGCGCCTGTTTCTGGCCATTGCTACCTTTGGCTTTGTGGTGTACATGATTCCAGGTTTGTTTGGTGCGCCGCTCAAAGCACTGGCCGGTTACCTGCCGCCACAGTCCACACACGATTTCGACCTGAACGCGCTCATTCGGCAACGTGGAGGCAGTACTGCAGCCGCATCAGCCAACCAAATTTGTGAACAGCCAAAATATGCAGATTTCCTGTCGTTGCCACATGGGTTGCAAGGCTACTTTGACCTGGAGCAAGCTAAGAAATGTGCCGCCGAGCAAGGCAAACCTATCTTTATCGACTTTACAGGCCACGGTTGCGTGAACTGCCGCGAAATGGAGGCCAACGTATGGTCGGACCCGGAAGTGCTTCGCCGCCTGCAGGAGAACTATATTATTGCTGCTTTGTATGTAGACGATAAATCGGAACTGCCGCAACAGGAGTGGTACACCAGCAGCTACGACAACAAAGAGAAGAAAACGCTCGGCAAGAAATACGCCGATTATCAAATTACCAAGTTTAACGTGAATGCTCAGCCTTATTACGTGCTGATGGACGAAAATGAAAACGTGCTGGTAAAGCCTATTGCTTACGACCTAAACGTTCAAAACTTTATCAAGTTCCTTGATGCTGGAGTGGCTACTTATAAAGCCAATCAGCAGGCGCTGTAGTTTCTGTCTACAGCATCTGTTGCAGGTTGTAAATACGGAACTCAATTAATCTAACCCATTTGTGTGGTAGCCGGATGTATTTATTGCTCTTCCGCTATTCCTCTTTTATCGATCTTGTGGGCGAGAGGCATTAGCAGTGGCTATTTGCTTTTTGGTTCAAATTCCTCGCTAGTGTGAGCTTGTAGCTCGTACTTTCATGCCAACGGTATAACCTTCTAGCGTGAGCGAGATTCGTTAGCTTCTGCTATTTTTGGGTTAATCTAAGTTCGCATAGCAACTGCCCTGCTGTGACAATGGATTGAGGCTGTTTTATTGTTGGCTTTCTTGTTCTTTTTGTCTTGATACAAAAAGAACCAACTTGATACAAAAAGAACCAAAAAAATCAAGACGATTTTGAACTCGCTGAACGCTCAAACAAAAAATCGTCAGTAGGTGCACCTGGCTCAAGTGTTCGCTCTGTTGCCACCTGCCGCAATACATTGGTTTAGGTTAGTCTTCCGGTAAATTCTTCTAATGAATTTGACCTCCCAAAGCATTTTTTGTGATTTTGAGTCAATGCTTTGTAGGATATTCGGAGCCTACGTTTTCTTCATTTCATTCAACAACCGCACTGTCATCAATCCTAAACCAGCCAGCACAACAGCCAGAGCTACCCAAATCAGGATTTTGGAGGCAGGTGTTTTAGCAGGCTTTGCTGCTGTTGGTAAAGCCGTTGCTTTTCCGGGTTCCAATGCTGGTAAGGCTGTAGGGATATTAGCTTTAAAGTGCTGCAACTCATAAGCAGGAGAAGCAGCAGCCTCGTCTCCAAATTTTAAGGTGTATTGTTTACGGGCCTCCAGGTTTGCCACCAGGTAGCGGTTGAGCTGATATACTTTTACTGTCGCTACGTCCAGCGGAGGGTTATCTGCATTGTCAATTTCTATAACCAATTCCTCTGCCTGCCTGCGTGGTAACTCCAGCACGGCAGGGGTGTTAGAGCTGAGGGTGAAAGGAAGGAACGAAGCAGATTGTTGCAGCCTGCGTTTTTGCTTCCGAAACAAGCCACGGCGCCTGAACGTGCTACTCTCCGCTTCGGTGAGGATGCGGGCAGGGCGGTAATATAGAGCAGGTGAATTGATTTCAAACTCTAGCCGCTCCGGGTACACCGGCTGCGGAAACTGCAAGCGCAGGTACGTTTTTTTAGTGGCGGCGCTATCGGTTCGTGAAAAGCTCTGCTGTGGCAGAAGCGTGTATTTGCCGCTTTCGGGGTGCGTGTCGTAGTAGCCGGCGTTTACAATGTTGAGGGGAGCGCTGCTGGAGTCGTTGAGCACAAGGCGCAGGTACTTATAATCGTTCAGGGGGAAGTTGAGCAGCTTAACTTCGGTGGTGCCCTGCGTGTTTTCGATGGCGTAGAGCATGTCTTTTGCCTTTAGCACATACCAATCGTGCTGGTTATCGCTGCCACTGAGTGCCACCTGTTTCTGCACATCGGCATTGCGGATCAGCAGGCTGATGTTATTGATCTTGCGCTGCTCCGGGTTTGCAATAACCAGTTCGGAACAGCAGTCCGTGCGGTGGGTATACGAAACGATCTTGTAAGGCTGAAAAAGCTTCCGGTACTGCACAGGCTCCTCGGTGCGCAGCAGGTAAGGAACTTCTTTCCCGGCCTTATCATACAGGCGTATGTCGGCCAGGTCCTGCTGCAGCTGCCCTGTTATTTCGGGAGTGAGCAAAATATTGTGGTAGCCGTTGTGAGTAGGTGCCGGTACGGGTGCCTGCCAACTGTATTGCTGCGCTACGGCAGCGGGTATAGAGCAACTGCACCAGAATAGCAGCAGGAGCAAAAGGCTATAGCTGTGGCGCATCGGCAGGCGTGTCTGAAATAGCAGCTGAGCTTGCATCATCCTCTAAAATTAACACTTTCAGCTTCTGGTACATAAACGACACCACCAGCAGTATCACACCCAGGCAAATAAAGGCTGCTATTTTGCCTCCTTCCGAAATGCCTCTGATATCAAATAAGAACAGCTTGAGCAGTGTCAGGAAAAAGAGGGTGAGCGAAATAATACGGAGCGTCTTTAACTTGCGCGACATCCCTATTGTCATAAAGGCAAAGGAGCACACGCCCCAGAGGATGGCAAAACCGATTTTTCGAATCTGTGCCAGCTGGGTGCCAAGGTCGGTGCCGGAGTTATAGCTGCTGAGCAGAACCAGGTGCTCCAGTTCGGCGCTTAAAATAAACACAGCAACAAAGCTCATAAACCATAAGCTGATTTTGCCGATTTTGCTTTTAAACCCGACCTGCTGGTGCACCAACCGGAGTACCAGCGCCATAAGCACCACCACCAGCACCAGTGGCAGGTAATGCCAGGTAAAATTACTGAGCTTTTCGCCTGTTTCAGTTAAGTACAGGTCGCGGGCAAGCATAGCGGCAGGGTGCAGCAGCACCAGGTATATTGCTATGGCCAAAACTGCCAGTCCGGCAATGGCATTGGTCAGCTTTTGCAGGTACAGGCGCTTAGAGAACAGCAGCAGCCCTACCAGGAACAGGTAATTATAAAAAGCCAGTATAAAGGTACTGGTGCTGTAGGATTGGTCATAGCGGATAAGCTGGTAGCGAAGTTCGAGCAGTAAGGTCAGGTACAGGCAAATAACCAGCAACACACCAACTATGGCACGATACTCCGGGGCAGGCAGCATCTGGATCAGCACCAGTTCTACCTCCTGGCGCAGCAGCCGCAAGGTTATTGCCAGTGCAGCCACTGCCACAATGCCGGTAACGAACAGCTTGTTAAACACAATGTGGAGTGGTTCGATGTTAGTGGCGTTGTATGCGGTCCAGTCCATGAGCAGGCTCCCGAACATGAGCACGAGCACTGCCACCGATGCCACCCGAATAAGTGCAATGCCTGACCGCTGCGATAGCCACAGCAGCAGGACTGCTTCCAATGCCCAGAAAAGGGTAATATAATTTCCCTCCAGCTGCACCGGTGCCGCTAAACTCAGGAAAGTAAGCACCAAGCCAATGAGCAGGTACACCAGGTTACGGTCGGCCTTCTGGTTCTGGTAGAGCAGGTAGGCAAAAGCAAAGTTAAACACGGCAATGGCTACTGTAAACAAACCCTGGTAAGCACCGCCTGCCAGATGCTGCAGCACATACATGCCAGCCGAGTAGTAGAGGAAGGTGTTGCTGAGCAGCATCATTATTTCTGGTGCCGTAAATCTGCGCTGCGCCCTTACGTTATTAAGGATGTTCATCAGGAAAAACACCAGGTAAAAGATGGTGGCAAACACCAGCGCCCCAGTATAAGGCGGATCTGCTTCGCCTACGACACGGGTGGTAAGCCAGCCGCCATAAAGGATAATGGTAAACACATAAGCAATGATGTTGAGCAGGTTCCACTTTTTAAAGTAAGCCAGCACGAGAATACCCAGGTTCAGGATGAGCACAAAGGTGAAAAGCACCATGTAATTGCCTTCGCCGGTGCTGATCATAAACGGGCTGCCAAAGCCACCGATAAGTGCCAGCACTGCCAGCTCCATGCGGTCGTAAGCCACCGACAGAAAAATAGTAAAGCCTGTGATCACCACCATGATCAGGAAAGCGACCGTTTGGCTGAACAACTGGTACTCATGAAAGGCAATGGCAATGGTGAAGTACAGTACGGCCATACCTCCACCCACTAATACCGAACTAAAAGGTTTGTACTCCTGCCGCAGCCGGTGCGCCACACCTAACAAAATACCACCTGCCAGAATACCGATCGCTACGCGCCCTACTTCGTTTATCCAATCCTGGTCTATGGCGTATTTCACGAAGAAGCCAATGCCCAGCACCAGAATAGCGATACCTAACTTGTTAATCAGATTTTCGCCTATAAACTTCTCCCAATCGAGGTTCTTTCTGAAGTTCGTGAAAACGCTTTTGGTTGCCGCTGCTTCTGGGTTAGGCTCTGGTGCGCCTGCGAAAGCGGCTATAGGTGGAGCCTGTACAGGCATACTAGGCAATGCCGGCTCTTGCAGCGGCTGTTCTCTTGGCAAAGGTGCAGGTGCCGCAGTAGGCTGTTCAGTTGGTGCTGCTGTAGGTGCTGCCTTGCTCTGCTGTTTTACCAGCTCGCGCAGTTTCTGAATCTCTTCGTTCAGGTACCTTACCTCCTGCGATTGTTGGCTAATCTTGGTTAAGAGTTGGTTGCCGAACCAAAACACCAGCACTACCAGAAGCAAAAGCAGGAGTATTTCCATGGGGAGAGAAGGCAATTTAGCTGCCTATATTACTAAATTTTGGCAGAAATAGAAAATTCCATTCTCTGGACAGGTTTCTACGCTTTCTAAATTTAGAATATGACCAAAGTAAGACTTGCGGCTTAGTTGAGCAGCTTCTCTTGTCGCAGCGCTTCTAATAAAAACAGGTTAAACTTCCTCACGCCAGGCTGGGTAAGGTGGTGATAATCGTAGAAATCTGTTTCGGAGGAGAGGTGGAGCTGGTATTTACCTTCGTTAAAGTCTAATAAGGCAATGTCATACTGCTGTAAGTAGTTAGTTAACTGCTTCATAAAAGCGCTATAGTTTTTAACAGCTGTTTTATACTCGTTTGTTACTGGCGCAACTACAAACAGAGGGGTGGCACCATGAAATCGGGCTTGCTGGATTATTTTCTCAAGATAAACCAGCTGCTCTGGCTTCAGCTTCGCTTCTTTTGGCTTGAGTTTGTTCAGGTTTGATGTCTGGTGTGTAAGGGTAGAGGAGACAAAGCCACCAGGTATATACTGTTCTGTCGTATTTAAGATCGGTTCCACTTGCTTCTGTGGCTCCCATATTCGACTAAATGCAGCAGCTATCAATGTATTAAATGTACTTACATTTTGGGTTGAGACAGTCATCTCAACCATTGTTTTGTTTACTGGAACGCTAGAGAGTAGGTCTATGCAGGCTTCCGCTCCGTTATCTTTCAGCACCTCCCAATATAGCTCTACTACCAGGTACTTTGGCTGCAGACGGGGGAGATGATCCTGAAGCAGGTAATAGGTGTTGAGCGGACTTTGTGCCGTAGTGCCGAGGTTAAAGGAGCTGTAACCTGCCTCGTCAAAAATGCGTGTGTCGAAACCCCGGTAGGCGTGGGAGGAGCCGATAAACAGGAAATCTACTGGGCCAGTAATTTGTGCTACTTCCTGCATACGCCTTGTGGTGTTGCCTATGCCTGTGCCAGGCTTATCCAGCCTTACATTAAATAAATTATTTAGGTTTGTGAAGATCAGTAAAGCAATTACCAGCAGGTAAGTAATTGGCAAGGTGATTAGGAATAGCAGGATTTTCAGGAGCAGCTTTTTCATTTATCAGAACTGAAAGTAAATGAATGCTGTATCGGAAAAAATACCCAAAATGATTAGTGCAACCACAAAAAGGTTGTAAACCGACCATCGTAGATACAGGGGAGCAGCAGCTAAGCGTATACGGATAGGTCTAGACCTTTGCACAAGCTCCACACTCACCAATACAAAGAGTAGGAGCCACGATAGCACATAAGTATACCCTGAATAGCCAAGAAATAGATAATCCCGTTGTAGCTTGCTCGTTGGACCTAGTATAATCTGCAGGCTATCGGCAAAGCCTGTAAAACTGTGGGTTAAAATATAGCTGGCATCGGTGATGGTTTCGGCGCGGAAAAAGATCCATGCCAGGCATACCAAAGCAAAAGTCCCTAGCGCTCTAAAAGCCTTTTTAAGCTCTGGACTTGTGTTTTTATTAGAATAATTTGATTTTCGTTGAGGGGCGAAGGCAACCTCCAGTATCAGGAAGAGGCCATGCAGCGCCCCCCACACCAAAAAGGTCCAGTTGGCGCCGTGCCAGAGGCCGCTGACCAAAAACGTGATGAAGAGATTGTAATACCAGCGCCAGCGGACGACGCGGTTGCCTCCCAGCGGAATGTAGAGGTAATCGCGGAACCAGGTGGAGAGGGAGATGTGCCAGCGGCTCCAGAACTCACGGATGCTTGTGGAAAAATAAGGCCTGCGGAAGTTCTCCATCAGTCGGAAACCCATTACTTGTGCCGCCCCGATTGCCATGTCGGAATAGCCGGAGAAGTCGCAGTATATCTGGAAGGCGAAGAAGACGGTGGCCACCAGCAGGGGCAGGCCCTCGTAATCGGTGGGGTTGCCGTAGACCTGGTTGACCATCAGCGCCAGCCTGTCAGCGATGACCACTTTCTTGAACAGGCCCCAGGCCATGAGCTTTAGCCCGCCGGTAAGGCGCTGGTAGTCGAACTGGTGCTTCTCGCGGAGCTGGCCCAGCAGGTTACCTGCCCGCTCTATCGGCCCGGCCACCAACTGCGGGAAAAAGGTGACGAAGAGGGCGAAGATGCCCAAATGCTTCTCCGGCTTTACGCGGCCATAGTACACGTCAATAGAGTAGCTTATGGTCTGGAAGGTGTAGAAGGAGATACCCATTGGCAGCAGCAGCTCAAAGGCAGGGGCGGCATAGGTTACACCCAGCAGCTGCGCCAGGTCCTGCGCTGCAGAACTGAAGAAATTAAAATATTTAAATGTAAAGAGGATGCCAAGGTTGGAGAGCAGGCTGAGCCAAAGCCAGGGCTTCCGCCGCTGCCGTTGCTCCTCCGGGTGGCGGCCCATCATACGGCCACAAGTATAGTCGATGAAGGTAGAGAGGACCAGGATCAAGGCATAGTCTACGCGCCAGAACATATAGAACACGTAACTGGCCACCAGCAGCAATACCCACCGGAATCGGTGAGGCAGCAGGTAGTAGAGCGCAACTACAGTCGGGAAAAAGACAAGAAACTCGATGGAGTTGAACAGCATCTGGCGGCAGCGGGTTAAGCAACTGCTAATTTCTTTATTTTCCGGGGAAGGGACAAAGGCTTTTTGAAAGAACGCAGGGTATAAGACACAAGATCTTTTCTGAAGCAGAAGTAGAGTTGATCGTTTTAATCCGTTTTTTCTCCGATGAATTTAGCTCCTGGCGTGGCCGCTCGTTTGCCGGCATTATGGAGTAACAGATGAAAGAATTATGCAGTCTAAAATTCGGAATTAAGTGGTCTGTGCCATCTTAGGCATCTTATTAATCTGAGATTCAGAATACAATGAAATTGCCGACTGGGATAGCCTGCTGCTGCTGATGATGATCAAGATTTCGAATCGCAGAAAATCCTGTGTCCTGTGTCTGAAACCCTATGTCTATAGAAAAAGCCCTGCTGTTTAAGGCAGGGCTCTTCAAATTTAGACTATGATGCCTAAACAAGATCTAGCATCTATAATCTAAAAGATTATTTTGCTTCGTTAAAGCGTCTGGTTACTTCTTCCCAGTTTACAACGTTCCAGAAAGCGCTGATGTAATCAGGACGACGGTTCTGGTAGTTCAGGTAGTAAGCGTGCTCCCATACATCCAGACCCAGAATTGGCTGTCCGCCGCAACCTTCTGCGAAAGGCATAAGAGTAGAGTCCTGGTTTGGAGTAGAGCATACTTCCAGCTTGCCATCTTTTACACAAAGCCAGGCCCAGCCTGAACCGAAACGTGTAGCAGCAGCTGCATTGAATTTCTCTTTTAACTGGTCGAAAGAACCGAAAGCGGAGTTGATAGCATCTGCCAACTCGCCAGTAGGCTCGCCGCCTCCGTTTGGAGATAGCACTGTCCAGAACAGGTTGTGGTTGTAGAAACCACCGCCGTTGTTGCGAACCGCTTTGTTGTCGGCCGGAATGCTGGTTAAAATTTCTTCGATAGACTTACCTTCTAACTCAGTTCCCTGAATAGCGTTGTTCAGGTTAGTGGTGTAGGCCTGGTGATGCTTGGTATGGTGGATTTCCATGGTACGAGCATCGATATGTGGTTCCAGGGCATCGTAAGCATACGGAAGTTGTGGAAGTTCAAAAGCCATAGTTTTTATATAGTTTTATATGTGTAACATTACATACGCACATAGTTGCGCATACGTTTGTTCTTAAAATATATGCTTCAAATATAGTTAATTTCTTTTACTTGTAAAGAAGGTTGTCATGAGTTCGGCGCACTCCTGTGCTAATATGCCGCTCACCATCTCTGTTTTGGGGTGAAGCAGGTTTACGCCTAAGCGCCTGTAGCCACGTTTGGGTTCTGCCGCACCGTATACTACCCGCTTTAATTGTGCCCAATAACTGGCTCCTGCACACATCACACAAGGCTCTACGGTAACATATAAAGTGCAGTCGTGGAGGTATTTGTTTCCCAGGTACTCCGAGGCGGCAGTAAAGGCAATCATTTCGGCGTGCGCTGTAACATCGTTCAGCTTTTCGGTTTGGTTATAGGCTTTGGCTATAATGCGGTTGTTGCAAACAATAACAGCACCTATCGGTATCTCGCCTTCTGCCAAGGCATTTTTTGCCTGCCGGTACGCCTCCTGCATAAAATACTCATCGCTGTGAATAGATAAAATTCCCATAATTGGTTTTGCTGTTTTACCCGAAGGTATAAAAAAAGCCGCTCCTGCAAAAGAAGCGGCTGATGTAGGTATAGCAACAGGTGCTATTATGGCTGCTTATACCCCACTACCAGTATTTCGTCTGCACGATATACCGGATTGTCAGATTCGGAAGAAACACTTTTTACCAGCGCTTTCAGATTAGGCTTTTCAGCAGAGAAGGTTTCGTCATTGGCGTCTTTGTAAGTAAAATGTACTGGGAACAGATACGTGGAGGAGATTGGAGCACCGCCTTGTGTGGCAGGCGACCAGGTACGCATCTTCTTGAGTACTCTGATTACTTCTTCTTGGAAGATATTCGGAGCTGGTGAAGCCATTTTAAAATCCCCTATTTTGCCTTCTGCATTTATAGTAGCCTGTACCACTACATAGCCTACCATCTTTTGATTATGTGCCGCTAGCGGATACCTGACTGTCGTTGCAATAAAGCGATACAACTTTTGCTTTCCACCTGGGTACACAGGTTCCTGTATCTCTGTTTCTAAGGCTGATGTCTTATTCTGTGCCTGCTCCTGAGAGAGGGGCAAGGTGCTGGATGAGGTCAGGAACATCAGGAAAACAAGCAAGGGTAGCACCAGGATCATCCTTGTTTTAGAAATCTTGTTTTCAGCTGACTGTTTCATGTAAGGAGGTTTTATAGTAAGTATTATAAATATATGATCGTTTTTATATTTCTTAAAAACAATTTAATAATATTTTTTGCTTATAAAAAAAGGCCCCTCCTTGTGCAGGAGAGGCCTTATGAATGGAATGTGAAGGTTTATTTTACTTTTATAGATTTCATAACCTCTTGTGCAGTAGGCTGCCACTCTTTTTTCATGGTAAAAGGCACATGGAAGGTAAAAATTAGCAATTGGTCGCCTTGCACGGCATATTGTATAATGCTGTAGCGCTGTACCGGAGCCAGATTACTGCCCTGGCGCGTGTCTGTAAGCGTAGATACAAATTCAAACACGATCTGGTCTTTGCCTTTTACAGAAGTAATTTCTTCTCTTATAAAATCAACATTGGTAAATTTCTCTGTTATAGAAGCTTTGTAGAACTCGCGCAGCATCTCGAGGTCGGCTTCTTTAAAACGGGTGCGCTTTTGTGTTACGCTGAAATCTACCTGGCCATTGGGGCTTGAGTACACAGCAAGTGGTTTGGTAGTAGAAGGGTATTTGCGTGCAATGCCGTCGTCTGGCATAGGCAAAAAGTCCTGCGGTAGCATCACGCTAATTTCTTTGGTGATATTGATTTTTTTAAGCTTGGTATTGGCAAATGCGGCACCAGCTATCAGGATTATAACTAAAAAGGCTAGGTAACGAAAGTTCATAGGTTTAGTAGGCAAAATTCTAAAATCCGGTAGCAGAAAAACTTCAAGCTGCGGATGCAATTACTTTGCCAAACGTGCTAAAGCCAACTTAAATTATTTTGCTAGCGCAAAAAGTATTAGAGGCTAGAGGTTTTTGTATGCTTTAAAATCTTCTTTTTCTGGTTCCCGTTAGACAATGAACAGAAGGAGGCCTAAAATAGTGCCTGCGCCACACCATTCTAAAAAATACAACTATGTTAGATAAAGTAATATCACAGGTAAAAGGGCAGCTAACCGGGGAGTTGCAGAATAAATTTAAGCTGGAGCCTGACAAAGCAAATCGGTCTGTGGATATGGCAAAAGATAACCTGACGGAAGGGCTGAAAAAAGAAGCTGTGAACGGAGACTTTGGAGGCATTATGGATTTGCTGCAAGGTAATAAAGCAGTTGGCGACCATCCGGCTGTAAATAGCATGATCACTAATTATGTTGGCGACCTTACCTCCAAGCTAGGAATACCGGAGCAAACGGCCAAGCAGGTTGGGCCCTTTGTTATTTCGTTTCTGATGCAGAAATTCGGAGGCCAGGTAACCGGCGATGGCTTGAGCAAATTAGACATAATGGGCTTGTTTGGAGCCGGCATGAAAGATAAAGTAACCAAAGGCCTTGGCGATAAGTTGGGAGGTTTTTTTAAGTAAATCCAACAACAGGCTCTGTTTTCGGGCTGCCTGCTATGTCTTACCGATAGGAAGTGTTTAACGCTTTTATACAAACTCAACAACGAAAGCCATGCCTAACAGGTGTGGCTTTTTTGTAGTTGTTTTGAGCCTGCTTGTGCGGTTGGTAGGGCACTTGTAACATTCTTTGTTTTTTGCCTGCACCACATGTGGCGCTACGGATGTCAGATATTAGAGATAATTTTTGGTGTTTTTTGGTAAGTAAAATATTGACTTTAAAGAAAGGTGTAACAGGCAGTTTTATACAGTATGACTAAATTCTAAAATAGGTCATACATTTTACAGCCAGTTGCGCTAAATTTGTCCCCATACCTGCAATGCCGCTTAACCTACTGCCTTGTTTCACCTTTAATCGCGTATGGTCGAAAGTACAGATGTTGTTCTGCTGAAGTTTCTGAAGTTTGGATTGGTAGGCCTTACCGGCACAGCCCTGGACTTTGGTATTACCTACCTTGCAAAGGAGAAGCTGCGCTGGAATAAGTACGTAGCCAATAGTGCTGGTTTTGTGGTGGCCGTAACAAACAATTTTTTCCTGAACCGCATCTGGACATTCCATAATCACGACCCGGGGCTAGGGTGGCAATACAGCAAGTTTATGTCGGTGGCGCTACTTGGACTGGTATTTCACACGCTGCTGCTGTACCTTTTCTCCGATAAACTAAAAGCCAACTTTTACCTTTCTAAGCTGGGGGCCACCTTTATCGTGTTTGTCTGGAATTTTTTCCTGAACTACTTCTTTACTTTTTAAAAGCTCTTTACCCCCAAATCCTTAAAATACCTCCGGAAGGCGATTTTTATTAGCAGAATTTCTTCAGCATAACTATCAGGAGTTATATCTGTTGGTGCAATAAGCTGGCTCTCCAATTATTGTAATGAAATTGGCCTTCCGGAGGCATTTAGAGCTGCCATAAGGCTAGGGCAGGCTACCCGTTTTTAAGCAGTAGCTACATTTTGTGCATTGCTCTGAATGATATGTGGGGTAGCTGGCGAAGGCTGTGTGATAGCACCCGCCAGTGACAAGGTGAGCAGCGACACTGCTATAAAGCCCCAATCAACGGCATTGGGCTGGCCTGAGAGTATGGCTACAGAAATAAAAACAGCCCACCCTAAAGTACAGAGCCTGGAAAGCGAACGTTTATCTGCTTTCCACAAAAACGTTGTCAGAACACTTAGCAGAATGAGAGTAATCACCGTCAGGCTAGTGCCGAATCGGATGCTCAGCAGCCCGTAAAACGTGTAATAAATACTGCTGGCATAAAATGCCGATAACCCCACACAAAATATGGCTAGCATAACAAAAGCTCCTTTATGATGATTACTTTTAGAGGCGAGAAATAAACTGAGTAAACTTGCCAGGAAGGCAACAGCGCTAGGAAACCAATTCTCTGCAATGCCTGCATGCTCGTCTCGTTCGGCAGGTGCAAATAGTAGGAAAGCAGTTAATAAGCCTCCTGATAAACACAAACCACTTCCTAACAACAGCAGTACTAGCTTTGCCGACACTTCATACTGGAAATAAATTCCTTGTTTAGCTGCCAAGTTTTTGAAGTTGTTCCTGGTGCTGCTTTTGGCGGCATACACCAGCATAGCAAGTATCAGGCTCCACGAACCAAATATTTCGGAGCCCTCCTCCAGTAGAAGAAGCCAGGTTGGTCGTAGCCACACCTCATCAGCAGCGGCATTGCGCATAGCACTGATTTCAATATGCTCCTGAATCGGGTTACTGGCAAAAAATAAAATACCCACCATTGCCGGTACCAGAGCAGCCTTGAAAGACCAAAGCCTGAGCAGGACGAATCCTGCCATATAGAGGGCAACCAACCCTACCAGCACAAAGAAAACAATCCAGCCCAGATCATTGCCTATTACATTAAAAGCAGCAGTGTCGCCAATGGTTTCATGAAAGGAGCCCACCTCGTCGAGAGACAACAGCGCAAAAATTAAACTGAAGCCAATCCAGCCATAACTTAACATCCTGTCTTTCCAGCTAACATAATACTGATAATCGGCACTAAAACACAATAGCGCGGCAACAGATGCTAACAAGAGTAGCATGCCGGAGTACCAGGAGGCAAGAACATTCTCAGAAGCTAAGTTTCCTAAAGAGAATAACTTGATGACGTTTTTGGTCATAAGCTGGTCCATAAAAGCAGCAGATGCTCCTACTTCTAGAATGTTGTAATAGTAGTTTATAACTCCAGTAGTAGCTAAAAACGAGATGTTTAGCACTGCAAGGGCAGCAAGTAAACCTGTAATTTGCCTGCGGGTTACATAAAACGTGAGTAAAGATGTATGCATATAATGATGTAAAATTTACCGATAGGACAGGGTTAGTAATGAATTAAATTAAAGAGTATAGTAACCTAGGCACTCAAAGTGCCAAAATAGCTTTGGAAGGCTGTTTTTATTTAAATAATTTGAATCTGGCCACTTTGTTATAGCCCCTGTTATAGAGTAAATTCAGGCAGCAACTTTTCAGGAGTTTGTAGAACAGAGGTTTTAAGCAGTAGCTTCTGGAAAGCTCTGCCTTTCTGCCTCAAACTTAAATAATGCTGTGTGGCAGTGAGTTTAATTTTACTATGATTTTGTGTTTTGTTATTAATTTTTAAATATAGTAAACTTTAAATAACAATTAAAAAATATTTAGTTAATGCTAAATATTGACTAGTTTATTTTACTGCCGATTAAGGCAGGCTATTATACTCTATGTTCTATATTAGCACAGAACAATTCCACAATTTAGCAAGCCAACATCTTACAAATTATTACCTTTGCATCTGTTATAGTACTTGCATTACATAATTTATAAAAATATGCTCCGAACACATACTTGCGGTGAACTCAGACTAGACGTAGCAGGTGAAGAAGTAGTACTTACAGGTTGGGTACAACGCCTCCGCGACAAAGGCGGCATGCTCTGGATCGATCTCCGCGACCGTTATGGAATAACTCAGCTCAGCTTTGAAGAAGGCGTTACCTCGCCAGAACTTTTTGAGCAGGCACGTAGCCTGGGCCGTGAGTTTGTGATACAGGCGACTGGGCAGGTTATTAAGCGTTTCTCTAAAAACGATAAAATACCAACCGGTGCCATTGAAGTGAAGGTAACAAAGCTGGAGGTACTGAATGCAGCCAAACTACCTCCTTTCCTGATCGAAGACGAAACCGACGGCGGCGACGACCTGCGCATGAAATACCGTTACCTGGACCTGCGCCGTACGCCAGTGCGTCGTAACCTGGAGCTGCGCCACCGCATGATGCGCGAAACCCGCAACTATCTCGATAACCTGAGCTTTATAGAGGTAGAAACGCCGGTGCTGATTAAGTCAACGCCAGAGGGTGCCCGCGACTTTGTAGTGCCTTCGCGCATGAACCCAGGCGAGTTTTACGCCCTGCCGCAATCGCCGCAAACGTTTAAGCAGCTGCTGATGGTGTCGGGCTTCGACCGGTATTTCCAGATTGTAAAGTGCTTCCGCGACGAAGACCTGCGTGCCGACCGCCAGCCGGAGTTTACGCAAATAGACTGCGAAATGGCCTTTATTACGCAGGAAGATATTCTGAATACTTTCGAAGGCTTTATCCGTCACCTGTTTAAAACAGTAAAAGGAGTGGAGATAGCTGAGCTGCCCCGTATGTACTATGCCGATGCTATGCGCCTCTACGGTTCCGATAAGCCAGATACCCGCTTCGGGATGCAATTTGTGGAGCTGAATGAGCTGGTGAAGAACAAAGGTTTTAAAGTGTTCGACGATGCGGAACTAGTGGTAGGTATAAATGCCAAAGGAGCTGCCAGCTACACCCGCAAGCAACTCGACGAGCTGACCAATTTTGTGAAGCGGCCGCAGATTGGTGCTACCGGTTTGGTATATGCCCGTGTGGGAGAAGATGGCAGTGTGAAATCGTCTGTTGATAAATTTTACTCGCCGGAAGATCTTCAGGCCTGGGCTGCTGCTTTTGAAGCTGAACCTGGAGACCTGTTCCTGATATTGGCTGGTGGAAAAGACAAAACACGCAAAGCCCTGAACGAGCTACGCCTGGAGGTAGGGGAGCAACTTGGCCTGCGCGATAAGAATGTGTTCTCACCGCTGTGGGTAGTAGACTTTCCGCTGCTGGAGTGGGATGAGGAAACCAATCGTTACCACGCCATGCACCACCCGTTCACTTCTCCAAAGCCAGAAGACCTGCACCTGATCGACTCAGATCCGGGAGCTATTAGAGCAAATGCTTACGATATGGTAATTAATGGAGTAGAAGTAGGTGGTGGCTCTATCCGTATACACGATCGTGGGGTGCAGGAGCAGATGTTCAGCTTGCTGGGCTTTACCAAAGAAGAAGCAGTAGCACAGTTTGGATTCCTGATGAACGCCTTCGAATACGGCGCTCCTCCGCATGGTGGCATCGCCTTCGGCTTCGACAGGTTATGCTCCTTGTTCGGTGGTGCCGACTCTATCCGCGACTTTATTGCCTTCCCGAAAAACAACTCGGGCCGTGATGTTATGATAGATGCTCCGTCGCCAATTGCCAATGCGCAACTCGACGAACTGCAGATAAAGCTGAAGTAGCTTCTTTTGAGGTAGGACATAAGACGCAGACATAAGATTTATATAGTAGCGCCTGCCACAGATTTTCAGTGGCAGGCGCTACTGTTGTAAGTGGTCAGGTTTAAATCTTTGAAATTATTCTAATGTAAATAGCCTTCTAAAGGATTTTCCGCTATAGTATCTTCATATAAAAAGCACTTTAGAATCGGATAAAACAAAAAAGGCTGCCTCTTCCGAAGCAGCCTTTTTTGTTTTGATGTTAAAGAATACTTATATCAGGTCGCTTACGATGGCTGGTGCCAAACCGAGTAAGATAGTAATAGCAGCCATTATGATAAGTACTACAGATGCAAAGCTTGTGACACGTACGCGCTCGTAGTTTCCGGCTGGTTGCATATACATAGCAATTACTACTTTAAAGTAATAGTAAATACCTACGGCTGCCAACAGTACGGCAACAACAACTAACCAAATCAGGCTATTGTCTTCAACTACTGATGTAAACACAAAGAACTTACCGAAGAAGCCTGCTGTAAGCGGGATGCCAGCCAATGAGCACATCGACACCGTCATTACAAAAGCGAGCAGTGGGTTTGTCTGGCCTAATCCGTTAAAAGTGGCAAACGATTCCTCGTCACGTTGCACCGTTACCAGTTTCAGTACCCCAAAAGCAGCAATGGTAGCCACTGAGTATGCCAGCGAGTAAAAGAAGATAGCAGACTCAGACCGCTCGTTAAAAGCGATGAGTGCCATAAGCAAGTAGCCAGCGTGGGAAATACTGGAGTAGGCCAGCATTCTTTTTACACTGCCCTGCACGGCTGCTCCGATATTGCCTACTACCAAGGTAAGCACAGTAATGGCGATTAGTGTCGGGAACCAGGTGGTGTAAGAAGAGGCAAAGGCAGCGTTCATTAACTTGTAAAAGGCCGCTACACCTGCAATTTTCACGACGGTGGACATAAAAGCAGTGAAAAGAGTAGGAGTACCTTCGTACACATCTGGAGTCCAGAAATGGAATGGCGCGGCAGAAATTTTAAAGGATATGCCGATAATGGTAAGCAGCAGGCCCAGAATAAACATGGTGTTTTCAATGCCTTCTGCCCCAATGCTGGTGCCAGCTATGGTACTGATGTCGAAGGAGCCGGTGGCACCGTAGATCAGCACAATACCAAACAGCAGCACTCCGGTAAAGAACGAGCCCATCAGGAAGTATTTCAAGGCTGCCTCATTGGAACGTTGTTTCTTTTTATCGGAACCTGCCAGTATGTACATGCTAATAGAAAGAATCTCGATGCCAAGGAAAAGCATGATCATGTTCTCGAAACCCACCATCATGATGGCGCCTAAGAGCGAAAACAGCAGTAGCGAGTAGTATTCGGCCAGGTTCTCGTCCTGATCAGCCACATAGCGTTGCGAGAAAGGCAGAATCAGCAGGGTAGATAGCACCATAATGCCCGTAAAGGCCACCGCATAATTATCGATGGTGAGCATGTGGTTGAAATAGCTTTGCGGATCGTTCCAGCTAAATAGGTTTACCCCAAACACGATCGCCAGGAAAAGCAGTGCCAGTGGCAACAAAACTCTGTTAGATTTCAGGAACCCTGCAAAGAGGTTAATAATCCCGAATCCGGCTAGAAGTATAATGGAAATCATATCGTTGTTTTTCTTCTAAATCGTTTCTTATATTATCTCCTCTGAATAATGTTCAGCAGGTTAAACACGGCAGGCTCTGAAATATCGAGGAAGGTGTTTGGGAACAAGCCAATCCAGAATACCATGATTACTAATGGGATCAGCACTGCTTTTTCGTTAAAAGTCAGGTCTGCAAAAACCTCCGTCTCCGGCGATTTGGTGCCAAACATAACACCCTGGAACATACGCAGCATGTATACTGCACCCAGAATTATGGTTACACCGGCAACTGCTCCAAAAACATAGTTGTACTGGAACACACCAGATAGCAGCAGGAATTCGCCTACAAATCCATTGGTAAGCGGCAGTGCCACAGAACCCAGCATCAGAATCATAAAGCAGATAGAAAGGGCCGGCGTAGACTGTGTAATTCCGCCCAGGTTCAGAATCTCTCTCGTTTTGGTGCGGCTGAAGATAATATCGATGATGAAGAACAAGCCTACTACGTTGATACCGTGGCTCAGCATCTGGATAACGCCACCTTGCAAGCCCTGCTCAGTTAGCGAGAAAATACCCGCAGAGATAAGTCCTACGTGTGCTATAGAGGAGTATGCGATCAGGCGCTTCAGGTCGCGCTGCCTGATGGCGATTATAGAACCGTAGATAATACCGATTATAGATAGCACCAGCACCACATCCAGCCATTGGCTGGCGCCATTCGGCACCACCGGCAGCAACCAGCGCAACACGCCGTAAATACCCATTTTCAGCATAATGCCGGAAAGAAGCATTGTGGCTTGCGTAGGAGCTTCGGTGTAAGTATCGGGTTGCCAGGTATGGAACGGGAACACCGGCATTTTAATAGCAAAGGCCAGGAAAAGGAACCAGAAGATCCAGCTTTGGGTACTGGAATCCAGAGCGAGCTGGTAAAATGCGTTTACATCAGATGAGTGTGCTGCTACACCTGTACCTGCCGTCTGGAAGTACAGGTAAATAAAGGCAGCCAGCATAAAGAACGAACCAAAGATGGTGTAGACAAAGAACTTGAAGGTAACGGCCACACGTCTGGCTCCGCCCCAAATGGCAGAGATAAAGTAAACCGGAATAAGGGCCACTTCCCAGAAGAAGTAAAACAGGAAGGCATCTTGTGCTACAAACACACCTATCAGGCCCGTCTGCATAAACAGAATCAGAGCATAAAAGGCATTGGGTTTTTTGTAATCGTGCTTAAAGCTGGAAAGTACAATAAGAGGAACCAGAAAGGTTGTGAGCAGCACCATCAGGAGGCTGATCCCATCCATGCCAATACTGAAACTGATACCGGCACTTTCTACCCATGGCACAGAAAGTGCAAATTGAGGAGCTGTTCTGTCTACCACAAAGGAGGTGGCTGCAAAAAGGGCAAAGGCAAATTCAACAAGTGCTGCTATAAAAGCCACACGCTTGGCTCCCTGTCCTTTTACAAGGAGTACCAGCAGGGCAGCCAGGGCAGGCCAGAAAAGTAATAAAGCTGTGATCATCTTCTATGAACCTTATCCGATAAAGAAGTTTAAAAATAGAATCAGCACGATGCTGAATACCATTACCATAACATAGAACCCGATGGCGCCGCTTTGGGCATAGCGAAGGGTGCGGCCACTAAATGTTACAAACTTGCCTACACCATTTACAATGCCATCTACCAACACCACATCTACAAAGCGATAGAAGGCAGTTGAAAGCCACATAAGCGGACGTACAATGATGTTATTATAAATTTCGTCGATGTAATACTTGTTGTACACCAGGTTATGAACAGGCGAAAGCGGAGTGTCCTCTGATACGGGCACTGTTTCTTTCTTCACATACATTACATAGGCAATGATGATGGCTACAATAGCCACAGCCACTGAAATACCCATGAGCAAATACTCTGTTTCGTGCGAAAGGTGCATGGGTTCGAAAGGCGTAGCGTTAATGCCTTTGGCGTAGTTGTAAAGTGGCGACAGGTAACTGCCAATGATATGGTTAGAACCGAATACAGAAGGAATACCTAAGAAACCACCAAAGGTCGACAGAACAGCCAGTACGATAAGTGGAATGGTCATAACGGCAGGAGATTCGTGCAGGTGGTGGCGTTGCTCCTCAGTACCTCTGAATTTGCCAAAGAAAGTCAGGAACAGGAGGCGGAACATGTAGAAAGCTGTCATGAAGGAGGCCAGCAGACCAAATGCCCACATAATGGTGCTGTGCTGGTACACGTGCGCCAGCAGCTCATCTTTAGAGAAGAAACCGGCAAATGGTGGAATACCTGAAATAGCCAGTGTACCGATCAGGAAGGTGAGGAAGGTAATAGGCAAGGCTTTTTTCAAACCACCCATGTTACGGATATCCTGCTCGTTGCTCATAGCATGTATAACAGAACCAGCGCCTAAGAAGAGGAGTGCCTTAAAGAATGCGTGGGTAAGCACATGGAACAGCGAAGAAGAGAAAGCCATAACACCTAAAGCCAGGAACATAAAACCTAACTGGCTAACGGTAGAGTAGGCAAGCACTTTTTTGATGTCGTTTTGGGCCAATCCTATGGTAGCGGCTACTAAGGCAGTTACCAGACCAATTATGGCAATAACATCTAGTGTGGTAGGAGCGAGGATGAACAGCACGTTAGAGCGAACCACCATGTAGATACCAGCCGTTACCATGGTAGCAGCGTGGATCAGGGCCGAAACCGGTGTAGGACCTGCCATCGCATCTGGTAACCAGGTAAACAACGGAATTTGGGCACTTTTACCCATGGCACCTACAAACAGCAGCATGGTAATGGCAATCAGTACAGGAGTGTCTACGCCAGCTACGCGAGTAGCTTCTGCAAATACCTGTGGGTAGCTCACGCTGCCGAAGGTTATAAATATCAGGAAGATACCGAGTAGAAAGCCAAGGTCACCGATGCGGTTCATAATAAAGGCTTTCTTGGCAGCATTGTTATAGTTCGTGTTTTTGTTCCAGAAACCGATGAGCAGGTAGGAGCAGAGCCCAACGCCTTCCCAGCCTACAAACATCATCACGTAGTTGGAGCCCATTACGAGCAGCAGCATTGAGAACATGAACAGGTTCAGGAAAGAGAAGAATTTGCCGAAGCCTTCGTCGTGGCTCATGTAGCCGGCAGAGTACAGGTGTATCAGAAAACCGATACCTGTTACCATCAGCAGCATCAGGAGCGTAAGCTGGTCTATCAGGAATGAAAACCCGATTTGCAGACTCCCTACTGAAATCCAGTTATAAAAATCGACGGTGTAGGGGCGGCTGCCGGAAGAAGTGAAATCGAGGAAAAGGTAAACCGAGATCAGGAAGGAGGCCAGTACGGTGCCGCAGCCTATGAGCCCTACCAAACCTTTTGGTAATTTCCGGTTGCCCAGGCCATTTAAGGCAAAGCCAATAAAGGGGAGCAGTGGAATAAGCAAACACAGCAGTGCCATTTCCGGTCTATTCGCGGGCATTACTATTTCTTGCATGAAGCTATTGTAGTTAAGTTGAGCTGTTCAGAAAAATAAGATATTACCACTTCAGATGATTGAGCAGTTGCACATCGGTTGAGCGGAGGTTGCGGTAAATCATAACAATGATAGCCAGGCCAACGCAAACTTCGGCGGCTGCCACTGCCATAATAAAGAATACAAATACCTGTCCATTAGGGTCCGATCTGTAGGCCGCAAATGCTGTGAGGAGCAAGTTCACTGCATTCAGCATCAGCTCCACACACATGAAAATAACAATGGCATTGCGCCTGGTAAGCACTCCGATTACGCCAATAGAAAATAAGGCTGCGCTAAAGTAAAGGTAATACTCTAATGGAATGGTTCTGATAACCTCAGGTATATGGTTCATCTTCCGTGGGTCTGAACGTGATTGTGTTTATGGTACAAAGCTATACTTAAGTAGCAAAGTTACCCCAATTTTTAAAAAACCATAACATATTTCTCCTCTAATAGCGTTATCTCGGCGTTGTTTGCCTGGTTCAACCTGTTTTTTCCTGAATTTGGTGTAGACTATACTTGCTGGCTGGTTTTACTGCTCCTGCTGCGCCTCCCTTAGTTTGATTTCTGCTGTTTCTGTTACTGTTAGAATACAATTATAGGCTAAGGCATACAAGGTACTTTCTGCCTCTGGAAGTCTTGTTTTATTAGCAGAATTAGCAGGTCCTGATTGGGGCATGGCAGATAGCTAAATTACTGAATGATATATCTGGAGATACCGGAGCCTGTCTCAAATCCGGACCTGGGGTGGGGCCTGGCTCTCAGCTACTATTGTTTGCTCCGGAAGGGCATTTTCATTAGAATAATTTGTTTGCGATAGTATGTCGTTACGCAGTACAGGTATATTGGGAGGTGTATAATTATTTAAATTATAAAGACCTTCCGGAGCCTTTTAGTGTCTTAAGGCTTTGAGGGTTATAGGTAGTGGCTGGTGTGTCGGGAAACATGAAAATATAAAATTAAGCTTCCCATAATGGCACTGGCCCTTAAACCTGCGTATAAGCTTTTTCGAACGGTACATTTACCTCTAGTTTTATTTCATGATGCTACAAGATAATTTACCAAGTCTGCTGTTACTCTTTCTTGTCCTACTCACTGTTTCTTGCCGAAGTGTGCCAACCACTAACCATGTAGTTACTTCAGATGCTCCGTTTTCCATAGAAGCTAAATCCAGAATGAGAGCTGTTATCCAGAAAAAAATATTATTTGACAACATTCCCTCGGGCTCCGGCCTGGAAGAACACAACGGTTCATTTTATGTTATCGGCGACGATTCGCCGTACCTGTACCGGCTCGACCAAAACTACCACTTGTCTGAACGGTTTGCGCTCTCCGACACCAGTAGCTTTGCCTCCGGCAGAGTGGCGAAGGCTGTTAAGGCAGACTTGGAAGGGCTTACTAAGATTGAGGCAGACGGCTACACTTACTTGCTGATGCTTGGCTCAGGCTCCACTCCGGCCCGCAATAAAGCTTACCTGGTAGAGGTGCCCACTACCGCCACTGCTAAGCCTGTGATTACTGAGTACGCGCTGGACTCACTTTACCAGGATATGCAGCAAAACAAAGAGATAATTGGAGATGGCCTGTTGAATATAGAAGGGGTAGCATCGGGAGCGGGTAAGCTGTATTTGTTGCAGCGTGCGCTAGGCTCTAACCGCAATGTGCTTATAACTTTTGAGCAGCAGGAGTTCCTAGATTACCTGCAGGAGGGAGGAGGTGGTTCCCTTCCGACCTACACACTGTCTTTTTTCAGGCTCCCGATTATGGGGGTGCAGGAGGCAGGTTTTTCTGGAGCTTATTTTTATGAAGATAAATTATTTTTTACTGCCTCTATAGAAGGCACCACCGATGCCGTGGCCGATGGTGTTATTCTGGGCAGTTACATCGGGTTTATTCCTTTGCAGCAGCTCTCCACAGATTCAACGGTTGCCACTGTTGCGCCTGCTGGCGTAATTACCAGGCAAGACGGAGCCATTTTTACTGGTAAGGCGGAGTCGCTGGTCGTGCTTGAGAGTAGTAACCGGAACCGGCGTTACCGCATTCTGGCTGTAACCGATAACGATCGGGGAAATTCTGAATTACTGGAAATTAACCTTCGGCTAAACCAATAAAAAAGCCAGTGCTTGTAGGCACTGGCTTCCTGAATAAATTTAAAGCAGCTTAAAAATGCTTTTCTCCCACTTCTTTTTTGCCTAGCATTACGGCTCCTACCATGGCTACCAGAAAGAGCACCGAAGCTAACTCAAACGGCAGCAGGTAATCTCCAAAAAGTACTTTGCCCAGGTTTTCAACCATTCCGATTTGCGAATCGAACGTTTCGGGGTTGTAGGTTCTAACAGTAGCTTCTTTCATGGCTGCAATGAGAACTACAAACAGCAGGCCACCGGCAATGGTACCCGTAAATTTACTAATAAGAGACGTTTTGACCCGCTCCTGGTTCTGGTTCAGGAACATGATTACGAACAGGAACAGAACCATGATGGCACCGGCATACACAATAATGTTTACCGCTGCCAGGAACTGCGCATTCAGCAATACATAATGTGCCGTAATAGTAAAGAACGTTAATATCAGGAAGAGTACGCTATGTACTGGGTTTTTTGAAATAACTACCATTAAGGCACAAAGCAGCGTAAGCGACGCCAGAAAGAAAAACAGGTTATCTGTCATTGGAGTTTATTTTGTTTCGGTCGTTTTAAGAGGTTCTACCAGTCTGTCTTTGCCATAAATAAATTCATCGCGCTCATAACGGGCCGGTGCAATTTTATCGTCTTGCAGGAAGATGGCAGCTTTTGGACAAGCCTCTTCGCATAAGCCACAGAAGATGCAACGCAGCATGTTTACCTCGTACGTAACTGCATATTTTTCTTCGCGGTATAAATGCTCTTCTCCGGTTTTGCGTTCTCCGGCTATCATGGTAATAGCTTCCGCCGGGCAAGCTACAGCACACAGACCGCAGGCGGTGCAACGTTCACGACCTTGCTCATCGCGCTTCAGCACATGCAAACCACGCCATACATCGCTCCGTTGCCTTGTTTGCTCCGGGTACTGTATAGTGGCTTTCTTTTTAAAGAAGTGCTTTATGGTAATGCCAAGACCCTGTACTATGGCCGGTATGTACGCTCTTTCGGCGAACGACATTTCCTTCTTTCCCAGTTTCTTGCTTCTATTTGATAGTGGTTCCATTTCTTTTGTTTTGATTGTTAATCAGGTACTTGTTTTTAGAACAGGGCACCTGCCTGTAACATTCAATTAGATGAACTATTAATTAAAAAAGTGGTCTTTTAACAGAATACCGCCACCTGTCAGAATAATGTTCAGGATAGCCAACGGAATTAATATCTGCCATCCAAGTTTCATGAGCTGATCGAAGCGGAAGCGTGGAAGCGTCCAGCGAACCCACATGAAGAAAAAGATAAAGAAGAATATCTTTAAGAACATGACCACTACACCAATCACTGTAATCACATTGTTGGCTGTTACCGGATCATCTGAAATCAGGGCTCCCAGTTCGTTCATGAACGGAAAGTTGTAGGCTCCGAAGTAAAGCGTAGCCATTACCGCCGAAGCCACAAAGATGTTGATGTATTCTGCGAACAGGAATAAGCCCAGTTTCATAGAGCTATACTCTGTGTGGTAACCGCCTACCAGCTCAGCCTCACACTCTGGTAAGTCGAAAGGAGTACGGTTAGTTTCTGCAAAAGCACACACCAGGAAAATAATGAAGCCCAGTGGCTGGTACCAGATGTTCCAGTTAAAGCCTGCCTGCTGCGCTGCAATTTCTCTTAGCGATAGAGAGCCCGTCATCATTAGCACGGCAATAATAGAAAGGCCCATAGCCAATTCGTAGCTAATGTTCTGAGAGGCAGCACGAATAGCGCCCAGCAACGAAAACTTGTTGTTGGAAGCCCAACCACCAATCATCAGTCCATACACCCCCAGCGATACTACTCCAAATACGTAGAGCAAGCCAATGTTTACTTCAATGGCCTGTAGGTAAACTTCGCGGCCTCCGATAATAAGCATATCGCCAAACGGAATAACTGCACTCGACATACAGGCAATCAGCATTGCTACACCAGGACCCAGAATAAACAGGGTTCTGCTCGATTGTGCCGGAATAAATTCTTCTTTAAAGAACATTTTACCAGCATCAGCCAGAGGCTGCAGCAAACCAAGCGGGCCTGCACGGTTTGGTCCTACACGGTCCTGAATAAAAGCAGCTATTTTACGTTCTGCATACGTAGAGTAGGTGGCAATCAGGAGGGTAATACCAAAGATCACCAGGATGTAAATGGTTTTATAAATTAAATCTACTGATTCCATTGTTCTGGGGCGTTAGGTAAATCTTTTTTAGCTGATCGGGGCAGGTTTGGCACGATAGGTACGTTTACCACCGGTAGCTCGTAATGGTTTGCCGAAATTACAGACCCTCTGTCTATGTGGCGAGGTCCTTCTATTGTCCAGTCGCTCATTTCTTTTTTATCGAAACGGCAGGTATTACAGATAAACTCCTCCACCTCGTTGTACTTGTCTTTGCGCGCTGTTACGCGCAGCACCTGGTCGCCACGGTTCCATAGCGTTACTTTTCCACTACAGGTAGGGCAGTCGCGGTGGGCATCGAGTGGCTTGGTGAACCAAACACGGTTTTTAAAGCGCCAGGTCTTGTCGGTGAGGGCTCCTACCGGGCATACATCAATCACGTTCCCCGACATTTCGTGGTCAACTATGTTTTCGATGTATGTTCCAATTTCAGCTGCGTCGCCACGACCTAGTACCCCGTGCACTCGCTTTTCTGCAATTTGGTCTGCGGTGTATACGCAACGGTAGCAAAGGATACAGCGTGTCATGTGCAGCTGTATGTAAGGGCCTAAGTCTGTTCTGTTAAAGGTCCTTCTTTCTTCTTCGTAGCGCTGGGCACTTACACCATGCTCATAAGAGAGATCCTGCAGGCTACACTCACCAGCCTGGTCGCAGATAGGGCAATCAAGCGGGTGGTTTATGAGGAGCATCTCTACAATGCTTTTTCGGGCATTCAGTACATCTTCGTTTGTAGTGTTCTCCACCACCATACCATCCTGCACCTGCGTGATGCAAGAGGCTACCAGCTTAGGCATAGGGCGCGGGTCTTTGGTTGAGCCTTGCGTAACCTTTACCAGGCACACACGACACTTGCCTCCACTACCTTTCAGCGGAGTGTAGAAACACATAGCCGGTGGCACTACTTTACCGCCAATTTTTCGGGCAGCTTGTAGAATGGTAGTGCCATCCTCTACTTCTACTTCAATGCCATCGAATGTTATCTTAGCCATTAGTATTGTTTATCCTTTATGATTGTCAGCAGCTTTACTGCCTTTCATCTCTTTAGTTATTGTTAATTCCTTTTCAGGACTCTTATATATTACTTTTTAGATGGTTCTTAAGAACATTCTTTCTATTTGCCCTTAACTTCTCCTTGTTAAAGGAGGTAAGGTTTAACTCCCTGTTCCTGAAATTGCCTTTTAGAGAAGCAAGTAGCAATCATCTAAAGCCTAATATTTAAAATTTAAGCTGTAACTGTATCCAGTTGGCCTCTGTACACGGCTCCTGGTGCTGTGGCCTCTTTAGGATGTTTAATGTGCCATTCAAACTCATCGCGGAAGTGGCGGATGGCTGCTGCAACCGGCCATGCAGCTGCATCACCCAGCGGGCAAATCGTATTTCCTTCTATCTGTTTGGCTACGCTTACCAGCAGGTCTATGTCTTGCTGATGGCCGTGTCCGTACTCAATGCGGTGCAACACTTTTTCCATCCAGCCAGTGCCTTCGCGGCAAGGGCTACACTGGCCACAGGACTCATGATGATAAAAACGGGAGTAGTTCCACGTGTTACGCACAATGCATTGGTCTTCATCAAACACGATGAAGGCACCGGAGCCCATCATGGATCCAGAAACGAATCCTCCATCTGAAAGTGATTCATAAGACATTAAGCGACCTTCGCCGGCTGCTGTCTTCAGAATAAGGTTCGCAGGCAAAATAGGAACAGAGCTTCCTCCTGGCACTACCGCCTTCAGTTGTTTGCCTTTCCAGATGCCACCGCAGTACTCGTCAGAGTAAATAAATTCTTCTACCGGTACACCCAGTTCAATTTCGAACACACCCGGATTGTTGATGTTTCCGCTTGCTGAGATCAGTTTAGTGCCCGTGCTGCGGCCGATACCTACTTTGGCATACTCAGCTCCTGTGTTATTCACGATCCAAGGCACACTGGCAATGGTTTCCACATTATTTACCACAGTTGGAGAAGCAAAAAGGCCTTTCACAGCCGGAAACGGAGGCTTGTTACGCGGGTTACCACGTTTACCTTCCAACGATTCTAACAGAGCTGTTTCTTCACCACATATGTAAGCACCACCACCTGGAGCCACGTGCAAATCGAGGTCATAACCTGAACCCAGAATGTTTTTGCCTAGCAAACCAGCGGCATAAGCCTCTGCAATGGCTTTTTCCAGAATGCGCAAAATGAACATCAGTTCACCCCGGATGTAGATATAAGAAGTTTTGGCACCCAATGCGTAGCTAGAAGTAATCATTCCCTCTATCAAGGCATGTGGGTTACGCTCCATAAACCAACGGTCTTTAAAAGTGCCCGGCTCCGATTCGTCGGCGTTGCACACCAGGTAACGCGGCACACCTTCGGGTTTAGCCAAAAAGCTCCATTTCATACCCGTTGGGAAGCCTGCACCACCACGGCCACGGAGGCCAGAGGTTTTTACTTCTTCCACCACCTCTTCCGGAGTCATCGTTTTTACGGCTTTCTCTACAGATTTGTAGCCACCATGCTTGCGATAAACCTCCAGCGTTTCGATGCCGGGTACGTTAATATGTTCAGTTAATATTTTAAGTCCCATAAAGCAGGATATCTTTCTTTATTAGTCTTGGCTTATTAAAATAAATTCGGCCTTTATTTTTTAGAGTAAGCGGCTTGGTGGTAAGGCGTTTCTACCTCTGATTTGCGCATCATGTCTAAGAAAGCATCCACTTGTTCTTCTGTTTCCAGGTTTTCGTAGAATTTCTCGCGCACCTGCAGCATGGGGCCGGTACCGCAGGAGGCCAGGCATTCAACAGGCTTCAGAGTGAACAGGCCATCGGCACTTGTGCCACCTTCTTCCACGTTTAGCTTTTGCTTTAGTGTTTCTATCAGCTGGTCGGCACCACGCAGGCAGCAGGGGCCGGTGCGGCAAACTTCTAACACGTGCTTGCCAACTGGCTTCAGGTTAAACATGGTGTAAAAGGTTGCTACCTCATACACCTCTATAGGCTGAATATCCAGAATTCTGGCTACTTCGTCCATCACTTCCGGGCTCACCCAGCCGCCAAACTCGGCTTGGGCAATGTGCAGTATCGGTAAGATAGCCGATTTCTGACGGCCCTCCGGGTAGTGGCTGATGTACCGTTGTATATCGGCCATGGCCGCATCAGAAAACTTAACTTCGTTTTTAGTCTCTGCCATTATTACAAATTTCACTGGATGTTTCGAACAACCAATGTTACATGATGAATATAAAGAATTAAGAGTCCAGTTCGCCTGCAATTACGTTGAGGCTACTCAAAGTAAGAATAGCGTCTGATAACTGGCTGCCGATGATGAGCTCTGAGTAAGCCTGGTAATAGATAAAGCAAGGTCGGCGGAAGTGGAGCCTGTATGGCGAACGGCCACCGTCGCTGATGAGGTAGAACCCAAGTTCACCGTTACCTCCTTCTACAGAATGATACACTTCACCTTTAGGGGCATCCGTTTCTCCCATTACTATTTTAAAGTGATAGATCAGGGCTTCCATGCTGGTATAAACCGCTTGCTTCGGAGGCAGGTAATAATGTGGCGCATCGGCGTGGTAAGAACCTTCTGGAAGGTTGGTCACAGCCTGCTTGATTATTTTCAGACTTTGCCAGATCTCCTCATTGCGTACCATAAACCGGTCGTAAATATCGCCGTTGGTGCCTACTGGTATTTCAAAGTCGAAATCTTCGTAAGAAGAGTAGGGGTTCATAACCCGTACATCGTAATCTACGCCGGCAGCTCGCAGGTTTGGGCCTGTAAATCCATAGTTCAGGGCACGCTCAGCCGATATTGGACTTACACCTTCTGTTCTGTCTATAAAAATGCGGTTGCGAGTAAGCATGTTCTCAAACTCTCCCCACACTTTCGGGAAACGCACCAGGAATTCCTCAATCAGGTGAATGGCTTTAGGCGACAGGTCGCGCTCCATTCCCCCAATGCGACCCATGTTGGTAGTTAAACGGGCACCGCAAACCTCTTCATAAATATCGTAGATTTTTTCGCGCTCCTGCATTACGTACAGGAAGCCTGTAAGTGCACCTGAGTCCACGCCAATTACAGAGTTACAGATCAGGTGGTCCGAAATACGAGCCAGCTCCATCATGATAACCCGAATGTACTGGGCGCGTTTTGGTATGGTAATTCCCAGCAGCTTTTCCACCGTCATATGGTAGCCCATGTTATTGATCGGGGCAGAACAGTAGTTCATGCGGTCGGTCAGGGGCGTAATCTGGTAAAAAGGCCGGCGCTCTGCAATTTTCTCGAAAGCACGGTGAATGTACCCGATAGTAGGCACCGCCGATTTAATGATCTCCCCGTCCATTTTCAGAATGTTCTGAAAAATACCGTGCGTAGCCGGGTGCGTTGGCCCCAGGTTAAGCGTGGTCAGGGTGTCGTCGTTTTCGTGTTGTAAGGTAAGCTCACGGTACCCTTTGTAATTCTCAAGGGCTGTTGCTTGCTTTATATCTTTTGTTTCAGTAGCCATAAGTATGGTTATTCTGGTTGATCACCGAGCGCCAAATGCTAAGGTGACACAATAGGCCTAGCGCCCGAAAAAAGTATCTATCTTATCTTCTCTGGTCTGATCTTCCAGCGGATATTGCTTCAGCATGGGGTGGTACTGCATATCTTCCACATTTAGAATGCGGGTAAGGTTCGGGTGACCAGTAAATACAATGCCGTAGAAATCGAATGTTTCGCGCTCCATCCAGTTAGCTGTGGCGTAGAGGTGCGTGAGCGTAGGCACTACCGGATCGGCTGCCGAAACATACACCTTTATGCGGAGGCGATAATTGTGACGCAGGCTGTGGAGTTGGTACATTACACACAGTTCCTTGTCTTTCTGATCGGGATAGTGGATGCCGCACATGGTGGTAAGGAAGCGAATTTGCAGCGCCTCCTCATCGTACAGGTACTGTATTAGGGGTACGATGGTATCACGGTCGGTAAAAAAGGTCATGATGCCATCCGGATTGTAAGCATCGCGGATGTGGTCTTCCCCAAATTTGTCTACAAGCAGACCAAGTACATTCTCGTTCGTAAGCTCCATGCTTATTTTATGTTATAAGAGGCTAACAATGCCTGGTATTCAGGTGAGTTACGGCGGCGAAGCGATTCATTCTCGGCCAGGTCCTGCACACGCAGCACGCCATCCAGAATCTGCTCAGGGCGTGGCGGGCAACCAGGCACATACACATCAACCGGAATAATTCTGTCAATGCCCTGGAGCACTGAGTACGTATCGAAAATACCACCGGAAGTGGCACACGCTCCAACGGCGATTACCCAACGGGGCTCAGCCATTTGCTCATATACCTGCTTTACTACCGGTCCCATTTTTTTAGCGATAGTTCCCATCACCATCAGTACGTCGGCCTGGCGTGGTGAGAAGCTCATGCGTTCTGATCCGAAGCGCGAAAGGTCGTAAGTGGAGCCCATGGTGGCCATAAACTCAATGCCGCAGCAAGAGGTAGCAAAAGGAAGTGGCCAAAGCGAGTTCTTGCGAGCAAGACCTACAATTTTTTCGAGTGAAGTAGCAAAAAAACCTGCACCAGCGTGTCCTTCTGGTGCCTCCGCGTAATTTATATCTTTATTTGTATCGCTCATGTCTAACTTTTTAAAGTTGTTCAAAATTTGGTGTTTAGCCCTCAATCAGAACAACAGTTTGTTTGCAAAAGTTTAATAGTTTGCTACTTCAAAATACCTTTCTTAAGCTCATAATAGAAGCCGGCAAGCAGTACTCCAAGGAAGATAAGCATCGGCACAAAATAGGTCATACCATATTCCCTGAAGTTAACAGCCCATGGGTACATGAAAATAATTTCCACATCGAATAGCACAAACAAGATGGCCGTCATGAAATATTTATAAGAAATAGGCGTGCGAGCGTCGCCTATAGATTCGACTCCACTTTCCCAGGCAGCGTTTTTTACATCGCTTTTTCGCTTAGGTCCCAACAGGTGCGTAAGGCCAAGGGCGAATAACACAAAGCCCAAGGCTGCTGCAAACTGTATCAGAATGGGCAAATAATCTGATGGTACGTACTGATCCACAGATGTTTCCATATTGTTAAAGTGCTTTTTTGAATTTGGTACCAAAATTAGGGATAATTAGCCAAGAATCAAAAGGTAAAATCTAACTCAGGTTAATACAGATTTTCTGCCTTTTTTGCCCCATAAATACAAAAAAGAGCCATGCAAAGGGCATGGCTCTGGAGCATTAGTTTAAGGTGCCGATAAAAGATAACAATAATTTACTATTTCCTTAAGAAGGTAATTTTTAGTAATTGCTATACTTGTTAGAATTTAATCAACTTGCGAGTAGCTACTACCTCGCCGGCCTGCAACTGCAGCATGTACAGCCCAGCCGGGTAACTTGCCAGATCAAGTTCCTGCTGCTTGCTTGCCGCCGGAAGCTGTTTTTTGAAAACTACTCTACCCGTCATATCTGTAATTTGAAGAAGCGTTGGAGTAGCAGATTGTGTCAGGCTTAGGGTGATTTTGCCTGCTGTAGGGTTAGGATATGCTGCTGTCAGGAGTTCTGCTGCTGCCAAAGGAGAAGAAGTTACAACCTGAAAGTCTGAGTAGACAGTGCGGTTGGTGTTTGCGTAAGATTGAGAATTTACGTCCCATGTTTTTTGAATTACTTCTGAACGCTGATTATTGAAGTTATAGCTGTTTTCATAAAGAAAGCTATAACGTATAGCCCAGGCGTTATTAACCCAATCCTTTGCCTCTCCCAGAGTTGGATTCCCATTAGCATCAAAGCTAGTTTTGTATTTAGCTTTATTTATCCACGCATTACTTGTCCAACTCTCATATAAAGCTTCATAACCATTATTCTCTCCATAATTCGTGGTAACTTTATCATTGTTCATCCATGTATCGTTTTTCCATACTTGTTGGGTATAGCTTGTAAATATTTGTTCCAAGTAATGAGGAGCATCCCGATTGGTGTCAATGTTGTTCCAGACTATATTGATTATTTGGTAACTGTTAACTAAGGTGCCTAGCTCGTTCACCTCTTTATACAAAATCTCAATAGGAGGCAGGTTGGGCGCAGCGTAAGTGTATGTATAGCTGTACCTAGCTGTAGATCCATCTTTTGTATATCCAGATTCTGATACAAGCATTCCAACTTCATTATATGCAAATGCTTTTTTATACCTGGCTACTAAGGAGCCATTGCCCTAGTATTCATAATTTGATTCAGTTACTCGCCCAGCTTGATCATAAGTATTCTCATGCTTATTGCTGGTATTCAGAACCCAACTTTCATGCTTCCAGCTGTACCTAGATTCCTCTATTAGATGGTCAAATTTGTCATAAATGATAATCTCTTTTGAATAATTTGTATTGTCTTCTCTCTTTGTAAGACGTTCTATTGTACGACCCTTGCTATCATATTTATAGTATGTAGTTGAAATTTGTCCCCAATCAGTTCCGTTAAAATTATACTCCATGCTTTGAAGCGGTTTTGCAATAGCGTCTCTAATGCTATTGCCCAAGTATATTCCTGTGAAATTTATAGGAGTGGTTGGCTTAACTTCTTGGGGTTTAGCAATGAAAAGTCCAGAAGGTAAATAATTTTGTGCTCCGGCGTGTGATGGTGCAATTATTAAAAATATATTAAAAATTAATGCATAAATATGTGCTTTAAAGAGGAGGGGCAACATGTAAGGATTTCTCATGATAGCTGGTAAGTAGGTATGTCAATTATAAAAAAGGTAGCCAATATACTTTAAGTTATTGGTATGTGTTGATTCTTATAATATTGTTGTTAAAAGAAAGTGGTGATTTAAAGTAATATTGAGTAAAGCTAATTTTAGCTACCAAAACCGCTCTAGAAGGTCCATTTTATTAGAAGAATTGAAAAGTCATATTTTGCCTAAATTAAAGAGGAGTGTGCCCAAGAGAGGCCTATGTGTTAACCCTCATATAAAGCCTCTTGAAGGTCCTTTTCATTAGAAGAATTGTATTTAAGCGAGAGGTGCATCTGCAGTGCTTTGGGCTTGCCTCACAAAAAAGCCCTGTCTCTGATAAACAGAAACAGGGCTTTGAAGTCTATAGTTGAGTGCTTATTTATCTTCTTCCAGGAAGGGATAGCGATAATCAGTTGGCGATACAAAAGTCTCTTTGATAGAACGAGCTGATACCCAACGCAGCAGGTTAAGCATAGAACCGGCTTTGTCGTTGGTGCCGGAGGCGCGGGAGCCACCAAAAGGCTGTTGGCCCACAACGGCACCGGTTGGCTTATCGTTTATGTAGAAGTTGCCGGCTGCATGACTCAGCGCTTTTGCTGCTCTTTCGATAGCGTAGCGGTCGCGGCTGAAGATGGCACCGGTAAGAGCATAAGGCGAAGTTTCGTTGATCAGCTGCAGCGTGTCTTCAAAATTGTCCTCGTCGTACACATAAATGGTAATAACCGGCCCGAAAATCTCTTCGCACATGGTCACATACTGTGGGTTGTGCGACAGGAGTACGGTTGGTTCTATAAAGTATCCTTTCGATTTGTCGTAACCGCCGCCAGCAATAATCTCCACTTCTGGGCTTTCTTTGGCGTTATCTAGGTACTTGGCAATCTTATCAAACGACTTTTCGTCGATTACCGCATTAATGAAGTTCGAGAAGTCTTCGGGTGAGCCCATTTTAAACGACTTCACATCTTCCTGCACATAAGCTTTAACTTCCTCCCAAAGGTTGCTCGGAATATAGGCGCGCGAAGCAGCAGAACATTTCTGACCCTGGTACTCAAAAGCTCCTCTCGTAATTCCGGTAGCCAGCCCTTTGGCATCGGCAGAAGGGTGTGCCAGAATAAAGTCTTTGCCACCTGTTTCGCCTACAATGCGTGGGTAGGTTTTGTACTTGTGAATGTTATTGCCAATCGCTTTCCAGATGTTTTGGAAAACGGCAGTGCTACCGGTAAAGTGGATGCCGGCAAACTCTGGATGGCTGAAAATGATGTCCCCAGCTACTGGGCCATCTACATAAACCAGGTTGATAACGCCCTCTGGCAAACCTGCCTCCAGCAGCAGCTCCATAATTACATGGGCGGCGTAAATTTGAGTATAAGCTGGTTTCCATACCACTACATTGCCCATAAGAGCGGCAGAGGCAGGTAAATTGCCGGCAATAGCTGTGAAGTTAAATGGCGTAAGCGCAAACACAAAGCCTTCTAATGGGCGGTGCTCCATACGGTTCCATACACCCGGCGAAGACTCTGGCTGCATTTGGTAAATTTCGGTCGCATACTGTGCGTTAAAGCGCAGAAAGTCTATCAGTTCGCAGGCGGAGTCGATTTCAGCTTGATATGCATTTTTTGACTGACCGAGCATGGTAGCAGCGTTCATGCGGGCTCTCCAGGGGCCAGCCAGCAGGTCGGCTGCTTTCAGAAAGATGCTGGCGCGGTGCTCCCAACTCATGTTAGCCCACATTTCGCGAGCGGCCAGGGCTGCATTTATAGCCTGCTCCACATGCTCTCCTTCGCCTTCGTGGAAGTAACCCAGAATGTGCTGGTGGTCATGCGGCTGCACGAGTGGGTGCTTTTTGTCGGTGCGCACCTGGTCTCCTCCAATGTACATCGGCACATCCACCTCCTTCGATTTCATTTCTTTGTAGGTGCGTTGCAGCTCTGCTCTTTCCGGGGAACCTGGTGCATAAGTTTTTACAGGTTCGTTTATTGGGGTTGGTACTTTAAAGAATCCGATTCCCATAGATGTAATTTTCCTTAGATTTAAGATTAGTAATTTGTATCAGGGTAATGGCGCCACTCAGCATGCTGAGGTGGCAAACCATAAATATACGCCGATATTATGACAGAACGAAAGAAAGGGTAGTAGGAGTTCAGTAGCTCTGCTGCCTCCACTTCTGCTTTTTGCTTTAAACTGTTATTTACAGGATCTGCCGTAACTGGCTGAGACACTGTATTTCGTAGGTGGGCTTGCAGCGGTGCTTGTAGTTTTCAGGATTGAAAAACACTTGGTCTATGCCTGCTGCTTTGGCGCCTTCTATATCGCATTCAATGTTGTCCCCGATCATGAGGCAATCCTGTGGTCTTACTTTTATACGCTCCAGGGTGTGCTCGAATATGCGCTTGTCGGGTTTTTTGTAGCCGCAACACTCTGAGGTTACAATTTCTTTAAAGTAGCTGCTGAGCTTAGAGGAATTCAGTTTAATATATTGTACATCTCGGAACCCATTGGTAACAATGTGTAGGCCGTATTTGGGTTGCAGATATTGCAGCAGGTCGTAAGTAAAAGGAAATACGGCTGTTTTAGTAGGGCAAAGGTCTGTGTAGGCTTTTGATAACCCCTCCGGCACTTCATGCACCTCTAATCCAAGGCCGGTTAGTGTTCTGATAAAACGCTGGTTACGCAACTCTTCCTGTGTTATTTTCCCTTTGTTGTAGAGGTCCCAGAGGCGGTGGTTTACGAACTTATATTTTTTGTAAAACGAGTCTCGGTCAAACTTACCATGTGCGGCCAGTTCAAACTGATCGTATAAGGTAAAAAGAGTTTCTTCTGAATTTTTTTCAAAGTCCCAGAGTGTATGGTCCAGGTCAAATAATATATGTGTGTAGGTTTTCATGCAATGCTTACCGTGAAGTAAATAAAACGGCTGGCGCTCGCGGATGTTGCGGGGGCGTTGCCAGCTAAAAATAACAAGAGATTAACTGCAGATATGGTGCAATAATTGCTGGTATAGGAAGTTGAAGCTTTGGAGCGAGCCCGTCAGGAGGCAGTCCAGCGCCGGGCTTGCAACTTGTTGATAGCCAGCTCCCGGTTAGAATACAGAATCTGGTAAATTTCCTGATCTTTTAACAAAACGGCATCCTGACTGAGATAGGCGAATAACTGGTGCAGTAATTCGGAGGTATCTTCTTTGAGTGCATAATATACCCATTGGTCTATTTTGCGGGTAGTTACCAGCCCGGCGCTGCGCAGGTAACTAAGGTGCCTTGATGTTTTGGTTTGAGTGTAGTCCAGCACATGTTCCAGGTCGGAGGTGCACATTTCTTTGTTTCGGAGGATCAGGTGCAGTATCCTGATGCGGGACTCATCGGCCAGTGCTTTAAATACCTGTTCCCCGTAAGGTAGGTCAAACTGTTTAAGGCTCATAGTTAAGTTGTCTAAACAAATTTAGCAAAAAGCTGCTATAATAAATTATTATGAAGTAAATTGAACCACATGAAGCTGACTATAGTACCCGATTTCTTTTTTCTGAAAAAAAATAAATGGCTGCTCGTGCCTCTGCTGGCAGTTTGCTGCCTATTGTTGAGTGCGCCTCAGGAGGCAAAAGCTCAGGGCGGCGGACGCGTGGTGCAACTTTCTGGTTTTGTAGCGCTCGGCGATAGCCTGTATGGTGTGGCAGCTGTAAGCGTGTATGTGCCAGGTACTAACCGGGGTACTTATACGAATGAATATGGGTTCTTCTCGTTGCCAGTATTAGCCGGCGATAGCATTGTGTTTAGCGGATTGGGATACAAAAAGCAATACCTTAAAATACCAAAAACCTACAGCAGCCAAAGCTACTCCATTATTATGCAGATGCAGGAAGAAGCCACTGAACTGCCACAGGTGGAGGTGTTCCCCTGGCCAACCGAGCGTGATTTCAGGCAGGCGGTGCTAGCAGTGAAGTTGCCAGATCAAGGTCGCTCCAACGCAGCCAAGAATCTGGACCCGGCCTTGCTGGAAGAGTTGTTTCGGATCACGCCTATGGATGCCGGTGCTAACTTTAATGTCTGGAATCAGCAGCAGGTGCGGGGTATTGAGCAACAGAACATGATTCCGACGGTTAGTCCTTTTGCTGTATTAAAATTGATTGACATGATTAAGAAAGGTGAGTTTAAAAACAAAAAATAGCTAGTGGTATGGATCGTAGAAGGTAAATTTTAGATACTGGACTCTCCGAATAAATCATTTCTGCCACGAGCTTTCAGCCTTATCTCATTTAAACTTTTTACGAGTACAAAAAGCAAATCTTTAGGTTCTGTCCCCCGGGCAGAACCTTTTTTTATGCGGCTATTGGGCCTTTCTGATAATACTGAGGTCAATTTTCAGGGGGCAGTGGACGCAGAAGAAAATGGCGCATCTGCTTTTGCCAACAGAATGTTACCTAAATAGTTGTCGGGTCAACATAAGGCGGAAAGCTCGCGGCAGGAACGTAACCAAGAGGCATACAATCCCTCAACCACACCCAGCACATCTTCAAATTAATTACTGCATCGGTACATTATACCATTAGTACTTTAATAGATTATTCTAACGTGAACTCGGGAATTAAGCCAATGTTCTGGCGAGGTTAAACTTTTTGTTTTTGTGGTCGAGAAAGGTGTAGGCGGTCAGACCTGAGAGGATGTGGACCAGGGCGTTGATGGGGTTTCGGT
>NZ_JBLIQL010000014.1:0-138158 GCF_047525655.1 Pontibacter sp. 13R65 | reverse complement strand
TCGTTAAGGGTAAATATTCGGAGCGGTTTGGTTCTTTATCATTAGTAGTTTGCATACTAGAATAAAGAGCCGGCCGCTCTGTTTTGTTCCTACTACTATATTTTCAGAATAAGCTTTATTATATAAATCCCCAATGGATATAATAACTTATAACTACAGGATAGCAGTTTACAGTTTTATAATTCCTTTCCTCTTTCTGGTGCTATATCTAATCGACTCTTGGACCTTTAACTTTACGAACATCTTCTTCTTAGCTGTTTTCATTATTAGCTTATTCCCATCAGGGATAACAGGATTGCTTTTCACTTATAAAGGATTAAGAAGATTGTTCAAAGAAAATAATTATGAAAAGAAGGATATAGGATACGCAAACTTGATAATGGGAATTATAATTACAGGTTGCGGTATAGTAGGACTCGGGCTGGCATATTTAATGTGAAGCTGAGTGGAATTGAAGAAAAAAGTATGATAACCGAGTGGATGGCTGAATGCCAGTGCACCCTCCTACACCGTAATGACAGGTCTTGTATCTGAAGAGTTAATACTCGTGCTAGATCTGACGATACACCTTAAAGGCGAAAATACTATTCAACGATATGACAATTATTGATACCATTTTTGTCAATTTAATAATTATTACGCGGCTATAAACAAACCCATAGGAAGTCCCATTCAGAATCACCCATAAATTAAATGAGCTTGATAAAGAACATATTTAAGAAAAAGGAAACACTAATTACGTCCTACTCAGATTTCTGGATCTGGTTCCGTGAACACCATAATCAATTCCACAAAGTGGTGCAAAATGGCAAAAGGATTGAGAAAGCATTCTTCGATAAAATCTCACCCAAGCTTGGCCAATTGAATGATGGTTTCTATTATGTTGCTGGCATGTACAACGACACGACGGCAGAGCTGATCATTACTGCGGACGGCGCAGTGAATAACATTGTATTCGTGGAGGAGCTAGTTCAATCCGCCCCAGCCTTGGATGGTTGGAGATTCACTGCGCTCAAGTCCGCCATGAACATTGAGGATTTGAACATTGATATGGCTGGACTACGGTTTGATGCGACTAATCTTCATTTCTACCATAACAATGATCCTGCCTTCCCAGACGAAATTGACCTCACTATTGTCTATGACAGTTTGAATGAAGGAAACAGGAAGAACGCCCACATAGGGGTAAACATTTATTTAGACAACCTTCTAGGCGAGCTGGAGTTCGCTACCAGCATCGACAACCTGAATGTAGTCGGGAGATCGGAGGCAGAAGGGGAGCTTATTCCGATCCAAAAACTTAAAAGCTACCTGGCGTGGCGGCAGAAGGAGTTTGTGGAGAAATACGAAGGGATGAGGCACGGTACAGAGGACGACAATTATTCCCTCATCGAGGGAGAACTGAAGAACGGCAGGAAATGGTTAGCTACCGTAAACACAGATCTACTCTCTTGGGATGCAAAAGCCTCTCACCCTTGGATCCTGACTGTAGAGATAAAATATAACGGCGAAGGGAACAATGGTATGCCCAATAACGATACTTACCTACTCTTAAATCAGATCGAGGATGAGATACTATCGGAACTTCAGGAATGTGAGGGGTACCTTAACATAGGCCGTGAGACGGCGGACGGAGTTCGAGAGATATACTTTGCCTGCTCAGAGTTCAGAAAGCCATCGAAAGTCGCTCATGCTGTGACAAAGCGATATGCAGATGAATTTGAGATTTCTTATGAGATCTACAAAGACAAATACTGGAGGTCCTTCAACCGCTTCTCGGTGTCTTAACAACATATACTCTCCTAACTAAATCTCCTGTTACTGACACTCATAACCACCTGCTCCTTAGCGCACCATCTTCAGGTGTAATATCTTGCTGTGGGGCGCAAAATGAAACTGTCGGCAGCCTAAGCAAAGCCCATTACCATTCTCCTTTGTCACCCACGCATTGGAACAGAAAACGGATATTCGCTTTATACCAGCATTGCTTGGACACAGGAGCCGCAAGACCACAGATATTTATATCCATGTTCCTCACATCCAATAGGAAAAATAATCTGTGCACTGGATAATCTTCAGAAAAATGCATATAATTAACAAAAATGTGTATTATGTCTGTTGCACCTATAAAACAAAAATTACCTATTAGCAGGAACAAAACTACATAGCAGATGAGGAAGATGACTTTCTTATAGGTGGCATTACTTACATCCTTAAATCCTTTGCAAGCAGTAGTATAATAATAAAGATATCCGATTATGAATTTCGACTTCGCGGACCAACTAAACCCATACTTAGGTAATCAGGATTTCTCCAAAGCAATAAGCATAGCAGAGACAGCTCTCGAAAATATCCCGACAACAGAATTCCACGAGATTATAGGCCAATCACTGCTTGGCCAGGCTGGCGAAGTAGCAAACTGGATAAATGACTTCTACAAAACAGTTTCCAAAGTCATTGAGCCAAAGGCTCTGTACTTCGAAATGAACGAGTTTGACATCAATACCGACTTATGGTACATAGACGGATTTGCATACAGCGAGGATGGCGGGTTGGACTTTGAGGAAATGGAATGGCTCTGCGACGTAAACCAACAAACCACAACATCGGATGAGTATGTGATTGCTGGATACGAGAACCTGCAGGAAGCATTCGAGAACATAGAACCTGAGACGGGCAACCTCCAGGAGGCGAGGGATTGGTGTGAGCAACTTATTATCGCCAGATTCATGGAATTAATGGGCGCAGCGCATTCGGAGGCCAGAAACCAAAAAATGGAGTGGGCATACTTACCTTTCTACTTCACAGTGCACTCCTATGACTTCATTGTAAAGTTAACTTAAAGAAAAAGATGCTTGCTCATACTCCTGTAGCCCACTGAGAGAAAATTTCTCATGGTGCAGCTCTCCCACCACCATACATACCTATAGGTCGCGTTTTCAGCATTGATCCCACCCTTTGATCTTCACCTATGGTTTTTACCAACAAAGAGAATAAACACTTTAGGTTAATCTACCTGTATAAGCCTACTTCATTTTTCTAAATGTACCACCTTACAATTATTATTGTGCGTGAATAGAATGGCTAAACATTGATGAAAGGTACTTCATGCTATTATTCAAAACAATTTATCGGCTTATTTTTTATGCTATGTCATGAATGTGCACTATAAGAGACCATCTTAATATTGATAATAGATGATTAAAGCACTTCTTATCACTAAAAGGTTCTTATCATTTGTAGTGATAAGTACAATGATGTTCTGTTTTATAATGGTTTCTCCTATTGGTCGCGTAGTAGAAAAAGAAATAAACCGTCATTTTGAAGCTATACACCATAGGCTAAATACACATAACCTAACAGTAGTAGATAAGATAGAAGGCAGAATCTTGTATGGTAGCATGATCTTGATCGGGAAATTCATCTACCCAGAGGGTGCTGCTATACTAGAACATTACATCAATGGTGACGGTACAGAGCTGGTTCTTGAGGCTGATTACATAAAAGAATCACCAGTAATAATCAGAAACCTTGCTTCAATGCGGAACGGAGAAACAAGAATTGTTACGCTTCATCAGGATGAAGATCGAAGATTATCCTATGCGCTTAATCCTTTCAGACTCAGAAAGGATCAACATAAAGTACAGCTATGGCAGGAAATTAAATTTTTAAAACCACAATCTGTCTTTACCATTCTGGATTTTGGCTTGTTCAAGCTAAAAATACCAGACGGTCTTATTCATATCTTAAAACCTAAACGATTTATGGTGAGGTGTGAATGGGAAACAATATAAGGGCTATACATGCGGTAAGGATGTACCAAGCAATATTTCACTATTTCCTAAATGGCGTCTTCTTTTATGATAGTGTTGAAACAAAACAGATTCAGCCTTTCAAACACAGAAGGGAGAACCTGTATCATTCGTGTACTATGGTAGTGAAGCTTTGATGCACCATTAACCTATTTAAATAAAGATTTCACTATATTGATACTTTAATGCAGGAAAGTGAAATAACCTAAACAACAGGCGCACTTAATGATCCTTTTTGAAATTTCACAGCAGGTATCACTCTTGATCTCATCAGATGTTTTCTTATGATCAAACTATATGAAAACACCTATTGCAGGGTTATGATCCATGTTATCTTTTAAAACGACTACCATTGATCAGGAACTCGTCACGGTTCGGGATAGAATAGATGACTTCGAAGTAGGCGTTCCTATGGACTGTCGCTATGGCATGCCTGCTGACAAAGTCTTTGCATTCCAATGCCTTTGTCGGGTTCAGGTCAGCTGATCAATACCTTAAGATGCTAGATAATATGATGTGCAACCACTGTGTAAATAGTTGATATGGAAATATACAGAAATAAGAAAGGGAGCTTCAGGGAAATAAAGAAGCGATCCTTGAGAATTACCTTGCCCCTTATGCTGCTTGCACTGCTCTTTGGTGTTGGGATCAGCTATAACAGTGTGAGTGGCTTAGATACGCTTCCTTTTGTACTTATTATCAGTCTTGCCGCAGCAAGCTTCGGGATCTACCGTGGAATGAATCGGCAACGGACACTGTTTGACAGTTACAGTCTCACAGTAGAGGATGACTTCCTGACAAGAGAACAGCTACACACACCAACTGTTCGTATGGCCAGGCATGATATCCAAGAAATCATCAGTCATACTAACGGAAGTCTGCTCATAAAGGGGAAAAATCCAGCGGACGTAATTATGGTTAGCGAAATGGTTGCTGATCGTGATCGGCTTATGGCCACACTCAGTGGGATTAGTCAGATCAAGCACCAAGAGACAAAGAGTATTCAGCAACGATTCATACTACCATTGATAGTCGTAGGTCTCGTACTATTAGCGATGGTCTACATCTCTAAAAACATATACCTAGTCCTATCTTCTGGAACTGTATTAGTCTTAGGGCTGCTGTGGTCAATCTATCAGGTGCAGGCAAGCAAGAACGTGGACAGGAAAACGAAGCGTAGTATCTGGTGGTCAGTACTTGTTATACTATCTGTTTTAGGAACAATGTATGCGAAGTTAAATGGCTGATATTACATTTGTGTTCCTTCTTCTGGTAGTTCTGGTCGTGCTTGTAAGACCAATCACAGCACTTTTCCATGAAGTTGGGCATGCCATACCTGCCATGCTTATAACTAGGCAGAACGTTACGGTATTCATCGGTTCCTATGGTGATAAAAGGAAAGGGATAAGACTCCATATGGGGCTTTTGGAGATCTGGTTTAGGTATAATTTCTTTGCGTGGCAAATAGGACTATGCACTTACCCAGCCAAAGACGTTTCTGTTAAGAGTCGGATACTTATCATACTGGCTGGTCCACTAGCCTCTTCTCTGATTGCGCTTACAGCATGCTACCTTACGTTTGTGATGGATCTGCATGGGGCAATTAAGCTTATTCTGGTCGTTTTCCTAGGCTGTGCTTTATTTGACCTGGTGGTAAATCTTGTTCCAAGCAAGACGCCCTTCAAACTTTTCAATGGGGACATTGCTTATAATGATGGCTATAGATTAAAACAACTTTTACGTCAGAATAGCTTACCGAAGGCATATGCTGCTGCTGTTGAGGAATACAATAGAAAAAATTTCAAAGAAGCATCAGGGCAGGTAAGCAAGCTTATTGCCAATGGGCTAAAAGAGGAGCAAGCATTTAGAATTGCTATTTCTGCCTATACGCAAGTTAATGATTATGATGCGGCTAAAGGCATGGTAGAAGAATTTAGTTTATTGCATGAAATGAATGCGGAAGATTGTGGAAGTGCAGGTCTTGTTTATTGTCAGCTTGAACTCTACACGGAAGGGTTGGAGTATTTTAAAAGATCACTTCAGCTTGATGCTGACAACAAGTACACGCTGAATAACATGGGCTACACACTGAATTTGCTAGGCAGGTATGAGGAAGCTACCCTGATCTTGAGTAGAGCCATAGAAGTAGATGGTACTTTCGCCGACGCTTACAGTAACCGTGGATTATCAAAATTCCAATTAGGGATGGATGCAGAGGGGATGCTAAACATCAAGCGTTGCTTTGAGCTTGATCCTGACAATTCCTACGGATACAGAAACCTAGGCATTTACCATCTGGAGAAAAAAGAGTATGGTGAAGCATTGCCACTGTTCAGGAAAGCAAAAGAACTTGATATCAATACACATTTGATTGACCTATTAATCCAGCAAGCTGCATCACCTATTCATGCTGATAGCAGCAATTAACTGTTTCTATTAAATCAATTCTTTGCCGCATTATTGGCTGAGGTGATCATTAGAATGCAAAAGCGGCGGGATCTTCCGATTCTGCACCTCTCCTCGCTGCTGAAAGCTGCTTCTACTATTATATGTATTATGATCAATATTGATTAGAATGGTTACAGCCTGTTTCGATCTGTTACCGTTGATAAGCTGATGGCAGGAGGCCAGGGGGGGACAGTATACGGTGGAGAGTGTGCGTCATGTGTTCCGCGCCTGTTTAGAAAAAGTAGGTATCAAGACAAAAACTACACCGCATACGCTGCGGCACTCTTTTGCCACGCACCTACTGGAGCAGGGGACCGATCTGCGCTACATACAAACACTGCTGGGACATAAGAGCAGCAAAACCACGGAGATCTATACCCACATCACCACCCATGCCTTGGATAAAATTGTCAGCCCATTGGATAATCTATAGCAAACACTTATATTAGCTTAAACATATACGAATATGCATCTATCATTCCATGCTACAGAATTCAGCCAGCAAGCAAGCGTCAAATTAAGCTCCAGCAACTACGTACATAGTGCAGATAAGCGTATGTTTTCTGATATACAGTAGTTGAGCTTCATTAGAATTAATAAAAAATGGAATTGTCAGAAGATAATAAAAAAGCACTTTTACTCTCAGTTCATAAGGCAATAGAAGAATTTGCTGGAGATACGACCGATAATCTTTTTCATAATAGAACGAATATGCTTATAAGTTATCCACCCAATGGCGGATTAACGGAATCTGAAAAAGAAGCTTTAGGTCAGCTTAAGGAGAGTGAAGTTTTAAAATCAGCTTTAAGGAAAGTAATAGCAAGTACTACGGCAGATGTTTTTTTTGACTTTTTTAATATCGTAGACGGAACAACTGAACCAGATACAGGAATATGGAGTGAAGTTTTGATAATAGATAAACCTAATGATTTTGAAGAATATAGAGAGTTCCTTCATGACTCCTTCTTTGAAACTTACTGGGACTGGAAAGAAATAAGGAACAATACGAATTGGTCACTTGACTTGTCTGAAGAGGTAGAAAAATAACGATAGCTCAACCAAGTATATACTTCATGCTTCGGCTAAAGCCTCGCCAGTCGTATATACTATCACCGTTAGCACACATTATGGAAGAACTAACAGAAGAGCAAATAAGAAGAGGCTTTTGGTACTGGGACACAGAATCTAAATTCCCTCCAAAATCGATAATAAGAGTAGAAAATTATCACCCTAAGTCAAAGCTCAATTTATCTATTACTCAGTTAGACACAGCACCGAAAGTGCAAAAAAAGATAGTGGAACAATGGTGCGAACTTCTTCCAAGCTTAGCTGATGTTAAATACTTATGGCTTAGCAGTAAGGTAAGTCAGAACATCTTTGATGCTGTTTGTAAAATGCCAAATCTGGAAGGGTTGTACATCAAGTGGAGCAGTATAAAGGATATTACAAATCTGAAGCAATTGAAGCACTTAAAGCATCTGCATTTTGGTAGTTCTGCCCAGGTTGAAAGAATAGAAGCTCTGGGTGATTTAGAAAGCCTTGTAACCTTGGAGTTGGAGAATTTTAAAAAGATTGTGGACTTCAGCCATATATCCAAATTAGTTAATCTACAGGGATTAGGAATTGACGGAAGCATCTGGACAACTCAGAAGTTAACATCATTAAAGCCTTTAGAGAGTTTGTCAGGATTAAAATACTTGACACTCCTTAATTCTAAAATATTAGATAAGTCTTTTGACCCTGTATTAAAACTGAAGAACCTGGTCCGCTTCGATTCATCTTGGAACTATCCTGAGACAGAATTTGAAAAGCTCAAATCTCTGCCAAAGCTAAAGTACGGCAATGTTGAGACAAGCCTAAAAGAAGTAAAAGAAAAGGCTCAGAGACAACTTGAAGAAAAATAACAAGTGCTAACCACGTGCAGCTTTTATGCTCGGCTCCGCCTCGCCCATCGGCTGCACAAGGACCGTTACCACAAATGAATAGTATTAAATGAAGTATGAATTCTATACATTTTTTGTAGCTGCATTACTATTAGTAACTGCTCAAGGTTGTAGTATCCTGAACCAGAAGTACATTGATAGCAAATTCTACCTGACTAACCACAGCACTGAAAAATTTGATAGTATAAAATATGAAATAAGAATCAATGATGAGCTTAGAATAGAAACCCCATACAAAAACCAATATCTTTCTCATCACTATATGGACTTCATATTACAAGTACCTCAAAATGGCTTTAATTTAAATATATCAATAGTTGGTGATGGTTTTGAAGTAGAAAAAGACACAACTTTAAGTATACCTAATGGCTCTGATGTTGCTATTACTTTCGACTTCAAGCCTAATTCGGAGAAGTATAGTAATCCAGAAATCTATGAGCATCTTAAATCAGGAACATCAGATTTTAGGGGCTTTGTTGATAGCTTATATGCCAACAACATAATTGATAAGGATAAAACCTTTCTTTCTGATACGATTCCGAGTAGTAACAACATTAATATTATCGTTTTCAATGAAAAGAAGGAGCGAAGATTGGTCAAGAAAGCAATTAGAAATCAAAAATAACAGGTGGTAACCCAGTACATAAGTTATGCATCGGCTACGCCTCGCTCACCTTATGTACGAGTACCGTTGTTCGGGATTAGAATTATGAAAAAAAACAGGAATGATGAGACTCCTTTTCTGGACTACTTAAAAAACAAGGTAGTCGAAACTATAAAGGACATTAGCACCATATTCTATACCTTAATCTTTGTAGGAGCTTTCGTTTATTCAGCATTTGAAGATGGAATCGGATACGCTTTCGAATACTTCATGATCGTGGTGGTATTTCTGTTTTTGGTTTATTTTTACGCAATGATCATCTTGCACATCAAGTACAGAGTCACCACCAGAAACAGCTGGATTCTATATTCGATTGTTTTGACTATTCTGGCCATAGCTTCCTACTTTGTTCTCAGTACAATGCAGATTCGCTATTTAACTATCATGAGCTTTGTGGTAGTAGTCATATGTATGGGTGTACCTTATTTAGTAGAGCTTTTAAGAAAAAGAATAGAAAAATAATCAGCACCCAACACACCATAACCCCAACTTCAGCCAACGGTCATCGCCGCCGTTTAGCCTAACCGTTACCAGCAATATGAAAAGACTTCATGAGTACAGTAGGAGAACATAATCCAGAATGGCTGCCAAGGGCGGCGTTCAATGATACCTTTGACTGGACGAAGTCCGTCAAAACCACTTTCTTAACCTTCTTTGAGTATGTGACCCTCCACGACTCCTACTGGCAAACCATTAACCTTAGTGTCACAAATGAGACAATCCTTACGATTCAACTTGATGCCTTTTGGAATAAGGAGTATACTCTTAAAGTAGAAAATACGGATAATTGGCCTTTTCTGATTATCAAGGTTCCTAATGTTCTGAACGTATCCTATAACACCGTTGATTTTGCGACAACAATTATCGATTCTTTCTCAGAAATCATTCAGCAAGAGGAACTCCTCAAACTTGTAGGGCCATTAACTGAATCTATTCTTTTTCCAAAGGAATTCTATAATAGGTTAATAAATTGTAAAGAAGTACATAAAACAAGGTTTGTTGATGTGTATGGGGGAAATATTGAGTTATTACATGAAAGTGAGATTTATATACTCCTAATGGAGCATAATGGGACTTATATTGACCCTGCACTAGACAAGGTTGTACGTTTTGAGCAAAGGGCCGAGGAACCAAAAGAGGAAAAGCGAATTATACCTAAACTTTGGGATAAACTGACTGGAAAACAATAGTGCTGGTAACAAAAACTAAAGCACATTGAAACGTGCCATAGCAGGAACGTTAGACATATATCATGGAAGTATTTGGCTTTTTCCTTCTTTTAGGTATAATAAGCATTACGTTTGGTCTAATAGGAGGACTTCTTAGCTTGATATTTCTGCCGTTTAAAAGACGCCTCATTAGATCGGATAAGCTTACAAAAGAAACAGGCAGAAAGATCAATATTGCTTTTATAGCTGCACTTGGACTGTTTGCTGTTTATCAGACATATGATGCTATCTATCCTTCTGACAGCTTCTATAAGAACGAGTTCACCTCTAACACAGGAATTGACTTTCCAAAATCAGGCGTAATTCAGAAGAAAAATGCATGGTATCCTACCATGCATGGAGACTATTGGTCAGCAGCTATTGCCGAGTTTTCTCCAGAAGACTACGAAACTCTTCATCGGATATTTACCGCTAGTGATAAATTTGAGACTGATACAACCCGACAAGGTATTGGTGCCACTGTGGATTATAGAGATTTAACAAGCCATATCCAAAAGCAGGATATAGAGAGAGTATATGCCAGGAAAAGAGGCGGCTGGTTTAAAATAGCTTTCCTAAGGGATAAGAAGACCATCATCTTTGAGAAAGTAAGTGACTGAAAAAAAACTACCACCATCAACAGTATAAAGCAATCGCCCTCAGTTCATTCAGCCATTGTTTGCGCAGGCAGTCAGGTTTGCGTACTTTCATATGGCGTCAGCTAATGATCGCTTGCTGTATTCAATGGACGTTGGCAATAATTCAAATTCAATAAATGAGCGGTAATTGGTATTCCATAGAGACAGGACAATTTGGCTACCCACAGCCAGAAAACAATTATTTTGAACAGACATATAAGCCTGAAACGGGATGTCCCACCTGCAAGGTAGGTAAAGTCCAGGCAAACCCTTTTAGATTCCGTGCCGAACCTAAGGCAAGGCACAGTCAATTCCTAGGGCTGAATTGGGTCTTTGACCAAATGTTTGTTAGGGAGCCTGTGAAGGTTGAATTCGAAAAGGAGAAAGTCTTGGGAATCCGATTTACGAGGCCTGTCTTGAACAAAACGGGTAAACCCTTGGAGACTATGTATCAACTGCATGTAGACACTGTTCTTCCCGAAGGCCTTATAAAAGGCAATCTAACTACCGAGACCTGCCAGATGCCGACCGATAAGAGGTCCATAAGATTCCTGGAGGCAATGGGAAGTGACTTGCTCAAGGGGCCGTTCTGTGGCCACGTGAAGTTTAACTTCCCTATAGGTGAAAGTTTGCGTTTCAAGGAATCCATATTTCGAGGTCAGCCAGACATTGTCCGTACCAATGAGTGGTTTGGGAGTGGAGGTGTTGCTAACAGGCCAATTCTAATTTCCGAGAGGGTGAAGAATATTATTGAGAAGAATAAATGGCGAGGGGCATTTACAAAGATAGTGGAATTGATTGCATAGAAAGACCTACCCACTAATCACACCTTTACGGTAGCTATTCCACCGCAAAACCAAGAGCGAAACATACACTACAACAAGATGAAAAGATATATACTTCTAGCCGCGATGGCCGCTGCCTCCTTCTCATGCCGTACCTCCCAGAAGGTTAGTCCTGATGAGATCTCCAATAAGCTTGGGCAGAACCCGCACTTCATCATTGACGGGAAAGCATCGGATAAGTCCGCGATGCTAACAATGGATGCAGAACAGGTGGCCTCCGTGACTGCTTATTTTGGGAAGGACGCTATTAAGAGATACGGTGCCCAGGCAGAGGACGGAGCAGTGGAGATCGAGACCATTGCCTACTCTAAAGAAAAGTATCAACAGGTGTTCAAAGGTGCCAGCACTGAATATAAAATCAAGCTTGAGGCATTGGGAAGTGACAGCAGCTTTCAGTATATACTTAACGGGAAAGCCTTAACGAAAAATTTTGAAGGCATATTGGCTGGTATCACCCCTGATTTGCTAAAGGAAATCAAGCTGGTCAATAGTGAGGAACTAAGGAGCCGCTACGGTATCGGCGACAAACAGGTAGTGGTCCTGATATCTGCCTTGCCACCCAAGAGCCTACACAAAGGAAAGGAACAGTTCAACCAGTAGACTTATTCCATGACAACCATCGTTGCCAAAAGACATCCGCTCAAGTTTTACCTGACTGTCGGGTTCGCATTTCTGTTCTTCTGCGGGATGGGGACGCTGATGGCCTTCTTATTCCTTGCCGAGCTATCCCACGGTGATATGAAACCAAAAGAGTATCTTATTCCCGCTTTCAGCGCAGGATCTTATTTTGTAGCTGTCTATACCGTAATAAAGTATTTCAAGAACGCTCCCATCATCAGACTCGGAAATGGCAGGATTGCATTCGGGGACAGTGAGTCCTATCAACTGAGTGAGGTGGTGAAGGTACGGCTGACAGGTAAGAAGCCTTTCAGTTACCTCATCAGCTTTCCGATGGAAGGAGCCATGCTCCAGTTCAGGAACGGGTCCACCAAGTATTTCTATGATGACATGTACGCGAACACCTGGCAACTAAAATCCTTTCTGGAGCAGGTAGTGGTACACAAGAAAGGCTATGCGGAAGTGGTAGGCGGTAAAGTCACCTCCGATGATCTGCGCTACAAAATAACTGAGGAGTTTAAGGGGAACCAGTTCACCAGCCTGCGCGGTATCAGCCTATGGGGGCTAATAGGGTTCTTCCTTTACCTGATGGCCGTCAAGATGAAGTTGCCACCCATTGGAGGCTTGCTGTTCTTTGGCGCATTCGGCATCTTCTGGTTTTTCCTGAACTCCTGGCTGATGCATTACTTTGAAGTGGCCGAGGACTATTTTGTCGTACGGAACCATAACCTGCTGTGGCGGCAGCACATCTACAGGCTCAGCAACATGAGAGAGGTGGTGTTTGAGACCCAGGGCAAGATGCCCAACTGCCTGCGGGTGATAACCAAGGACTATCGGAACAACATGTACCCTGCGGGCACGTTGCGGGACAGCACCTGGCTTGAACTGAAGGAAAGGCTGGAGAAAGAAGGGGTGGTCGTTCGGAACGAGTGCATTTATTAGCTGTTTGAAATGCCGCCCGAGCAAAGCCTATATTAAGTTCGATCATTGTAAAAAGAAATTCTTTGAACCTTAAAACATTACGCCTGAAACTACCTGAGAAAATATTAATTGGGCTTGCCCTACTAACCTTTGGGCTACAGCTACTTCCAGGATTTACGGGGAAAGCGGCCCTGTTAAGTCTTTCTATTTGGGCTTTGGCAGTCTCCTACCTGTTTGGAGGCTATTGGCTACTCAAGTCAGATAGTAACGAGAAAGACCTTGTCCCTATCTTGGCAGGTGTGGCTTTGGCAACATCCCTGGCAACACTTCCCTTCACCATTAGGCTCAGGCAGGAAACAATCTTTGCTGTTCTGCCCATCCTAAACGCTACGCTCTTCATCGTACTAGGATTATATCTCTTCATCAACCGAAAGTCACCAGCTGCTGTAAGATCTTATAAAGGCATTTTTATCAGGTCAGCCATCATTCTATTGATTGTCGGCTTCTTCTCTTATGCTCCTGTTTCCTTCAAACCTTATCGCCATATCCTGATAGCGTTGAACAATGGCGATGAGTATCTGGTAAGTAACCTGCAAATGTTCAATTACACGGACCAGTTTGAGGAAGCCTTGGAAAACGGAGACTGCGATGCGGCTGTTGAACATGCCCTAATGGCGGTGCAGGCAGGAAAAGCCTGGCTGGGCATTGACACAGATGACCAGCGCAACGCACTCAGTTTGGGGGATAGCTTAAATTCACCTCGATTGTATGCAGCTGAAAGCCCTCAGGAACAGGATTATCCTGGCCACGACCAACTATGGAAGATAAGCCGCGCGTTCACTAACTTATATGAGGCCTACACCTGCAAAGCCGATGCGCACTTCCAGCGGAAGGAGTATGAACAAGCACTGCAATATTACCAGAGTGCTAATAAAGCCCTTAACTCCGTTGACCATGAGTCTGAGTATTGGAAATTAGAGCGGGCTTTCTCCTTTAACCAATTAGGGCTTAGTTACAAAGCACTATCCAATTATGAAGTTGCCGATTCCCTTTTTATGGAGGCAGTGAAGACATATCAGGCGGTTAAAGACAAGAACGACCATAATGTGGCTGTTTTTTTCACCAATGTTGCCGAATCATTTGCAGAGCAACAGCTGTATGGGTACTCAAACACCCTATATACGGCTGCTATCGCGGTCCACAGAAGCGACAGCAGCAATGCGCGGAGCAGGAAGAGCACCATTTACAATTACAATGGCCTGATCAAGAACCACCTCCAAACAGACAGCTTAGAGCAGGCACGGCTCTTGATTGAGGAATCACTGAAGAGAGGCGATCCTGCACTTACGGACTATTGTGACACAAAACTGTATCACGGTGTCTATCTATCAATAGCATGTGATTATAGGCAGTCTGACTCGGTCTTGGCGGATTGTCTTGACTGCTATAAAAACCTGCTTGGGGCGAAGCATCAGAATATCGCAGAAAGTCGCCTCGCACTGGCTAAAACGAAGATGGCCTTGGCCGAATATGGACTGGCGAAGCGTCACCTGGACATGGGAATAGGAATAACTGTCGCGAACTATGGCAGGAACAGTGTGCGCTACGCTAATTACCTTCTGGCTTCAGCCCATCTCAACAAGATGCTTGGTAATTACAGAGAATCTGAAAATCAGTATCATCACGTACTGGGAATATATACCCGAGAGCTAGGGGGAAGAAACAACAAGCTCCCAGAGGTGTTGACGGGATTGTCTGAGCTTGAAGTTACCCTTGCTAAGTTCGATAGGGCAAAGGCGAACGCTGACAGTTCCATGGCTATCACAGCGTACTATATAGACCTAGATAAGCCTGGATTAACAGACTTCATCAACAACGCTGGACACGTTAACTATAGTATTGGCCTGCTTGGAATTGCTGATTCCCTTTACAGAAAAACAATTGAAATAAATAAGAGGTATCAGCTAAAGACCAGTGCAACAACCGCGACAGCGTTGAATGGACTCGGGCTTGTGATGGCAGCGAGAAGGAGCTATGCGGCAGCTGACTCACTGTTTACTCGATCATTGATGTTGCACCGAAAAATTTTCACGGAGAATCACCCATTGACAGCCGTGGTGTATCTAAACCATGGGAGCCTGAAAATTAAGGAAAACAAACTGAAAGAAGCGAAAGGGCTGCTGACCAAATCCCTGACCATCAACAAAAACTTCTTTGATGCTGGTCATGACATCTTTGCTGACACTTACATGGCGTTTGGCGACCTGTATAAAAAGGAAAAACTACCTGGTACTTCGAAAGAGTATTACCAGAGAGCCTTGTCCATTTATCTGAATAAGTTTGATGAAGGCCATTTGAAAGTGATCCTAGTAAGACAAAAATTAGGTAGTGTATTTAATCCTCGTTCATCATAACGAAGCGTAGGGTGTATATTATTCATGTAATAGATGAAACCAGGAGTCAAAAGTGACATTGAAAAGCTGATAGGCTACTCTGTAGGATTTGCAGAAACCTTGTTGATGGACTCTGGTGAGTACTACCCATTCGCTTCCAAAATTAGCTCATCAGGAGAGTTTGTATCAGTTGGCTTCTCTGAGGATGAAGAATTTCCTGAAAGTCAAATAATTATAAATGCACTGTCATCCGCCTTTGAAGAAGCTCTTAACATGAAGGAATTAAGAGCATACTGTATTGCCTATGATGTGAGAGTAAAAAATGTAAAATTCAGCTCTCCCATAGACGCCATACTACTTTCGATAAGACATGAAAATGTTGAAGGTAAGCTGACCTACTACTACCCTTACGAGTTTGGAAATAAAAAGCAGATAAAGTTTTTTGAGCCTTGGGCAGAACTCGATAAATAACACATTGTGGTTTCCCGAAACAGTACATGGCTTGAACAGAAGGAAAGGCTGGAGAAGGAAGAGGGCGTTCGGAACGAGTGCATATTTTGAAAAGATCGATATTACTTAAGCCAGTGAGGCTGAACAGATTAATTGTAGTGTCGCTAAATTATGTTTTGAAACAGTGGTAATTGACATCAATCAGAAAAAGATGGCCTTCGGAGACAAATATAGGATCTTCATAAATGGGGAACAAAGGTACTTTGCCTCCACTGAACTGGTGAGTTTCCTGCCAAAGCTGTACCTGTTTGACAACCAGCATTCACGGGCCAAGCTAATAATGAGAAAGAAGTGGTCATGGTTCAACACCAAATACAAAATTACCTTGTGGGATAGGGACATCATTGAATTCACAGCAGCAGCATTCTGGAGCATACATTACCAATGCCAGGACGGAGGTGACTTGTATGATGTTTACGGGCATAAGGGAAGGAAGCACTCTGTCTACAGGAACGGTGTTCAGATAGCTTGGTGGGATAAGGAAATGGTTTCCTGGTTCGACGGGGACAACTATAGAGTCATAGCTGACGATGACAGCAACTATGAACTGGTAATGGCCTTCTGCCTCATGCTGGACAACAAGGATAGCAGTAGCGATAATGGCAGCACAGTAACAGTGGACTTTGGAAACATTGGTCCTCAGGCTAAAGAGTTCGATTATGCGTGGAGACCAAAACAGTCTTAGTCCGTTTAACAGCCAGTATAGATCTACAACCCTTAGATACTCCCTTATTGAGTAATAAGTAAATTCATTTAAAAACTACGAGACATGACAGCGAGTGAAGCCAAAAAGCTTTCGAAGTTTCTGAGCCTGGTTCTGAGGCATCAGCCTGAGACCATCAACCTGATGCTTGATGACGGAGGATGGGCAGATATCGGGGAATTAATAGCCACAAGCAAGACCAAGGGAATAGAGCTGGACACAGATAAGCTCCACTACCTTGTCGAGAACAACGATAAAAAAAGGTTCTCCATTTCTGTGGACAGCACAAAGATACGTGCCAACCAAGGGCATTCCATTCAGGTTAACTTGGGGCTGGTGGCTCAGGAGCCGCCCGAGCATTTATTCCACGGCACCGCGACACAAAATATAGACTCCATCAGAGCGAAGGGGATAGTCAAGGGGAGTAGGCATCATGTGCATTTATCGGCTGACCAAGAGACAGTCAGAAAGGTAGGCATGCGGTATGGCACACCCATTGTTCTACGGGTAGACTCGGAGCAGATGCATAAAAATGGCATTGAGTTCTATAAGTCGGAGAATGGGGTGTGGCTCACGGAACATGTGGCTGCTGAATACATCAGGTTTGAGGGGTAACCATTCGCAATATTAGGCTCGGTGCAGGACTAGAAGTTGAATTAGGTGAGAAATGTCTAGAGACCTTACATCTAGAACTCTTTACCCAGACTTGATTGAAAGCCCTAACCAAACCTGGCTGTTTCACGAGAAATTTCGCATCAGCTAAGAAATCATGCATACAGAAGCCTAAATCAGGCTTTAAGATGTCCTATATAGACAACTTGATTTTTTTGAGGTATAATTCCTCTCTTAAACTTACCGCAATATGCAATCCTGACTAAAGCATTTTAACTCATGCTACAGATAGAGATTCAGCAGTCAACTCTATACTTTTGAATATAAAATTAACCTAGAATCTATATGTAAAATATATTATTTCTTCTTAGGCTTTTTATTTTTGTCAAAAAATGCCTGACACCTGATTTTAACAAATTTTTCAAAATCTTTATGTTGTGTAAGATCATCTAACTCCGATCTTCTTAATCTATGAATACAAGCAGCCACAACAGTATTAACATTATAGTCTCCAGTAGATTTTACTTTACCGTGCGCAAACGACATTATCCCAACAACTTTTTTTCTAAAGTATTCTATATCATCATTAGGTTGAATATCATGTATAATATTATCTAATATCTCTTGCCATACTCTCTGGTCTTCAGCATCGATAAACACCTCGGAACTTATTTTCCACCAATGATAAGTTTCAGAACTTGTGCCGCAGACTGTATAGGAGTCTACATAAGGATAAAAATTTTCTTTAAATATCATTCCACTGTCTTGAACAAATGTATTTGTACCCTCAGTTTTTCCACTGTGTAATACAATCATCCCAAATTTTTCTGCCGTATATACAATATTAGACGGTAGAACCTGGATTAATCTTATGGCAGATGCCTGTAATGAAACTCCAGCTTGTACAGCTATACGTTGATGTAGTGAAGATAAATCATCTTTAAATTCTTCATATTCATCAATAATCCATTCAAACGGCATCAATAATTCAGAAGCAAATCTATTCGCTTGCTGTTCTTTTAGAGAATATTCATAATTTTTATAACTGTCATTATAAATATTATCCACAATAGTTCCAATATGCCAAGGGATTATGATATGCCCTAATTCATGTGCAAGCGTAAATTTTTGTCTTGTTTTAGAAGCATCTGTATTAAGTACAATAGTAGGTTTTTTCCCAGGGACCTTAAGATTTATGGACACACCATCTACTCCATCTATAGGTATTGATTTATAAATAAGCTTGGCATATTGCTGTACAAGATCCTCTAGATTGAATGGCACCTTCAATGAATGTTTAGCAATGACTTTCCGAGCAAGTTTATTTTCTGGATAATTATTCAATCCCATAATTTTTCACTTCGTAGCCATTGTTCCAACCTTGCTGACTTAGCCTGACTATCGGACCTTGCAGCCATAGCATACTGATTCTGAATAATCTCTTCGATAGGATCTCCTGTCATATGAGCCGTTACAATACTTCCAAGATATATTTCATCCTCAACAAATAAAGCATACTCCCTTTTTGTCATACCCAAAAACTCATGCAGTGGTAGTTCAGTATCGCTTTCATGCCATATATCTATATAGTCATCAACCTCTGATAGTAGCGCATCTCCGTTAATACAATCTTGAATAAAATTAGACATCGATTTTTCTTCCTTTAACTGGTGCTTTGATAAATTCTCCATGAATATTTTTTACGCCTAGATGCCGACCTCTTTTGTTGAAAACTTCAATCTCTCCATGAAGCGAATCCCATGTATAAATTCTCTGGAAATCAACAGATCGCCATCTCTTTTGTCCATTGATTGCCCCTATATGGATACAACTGTCTAGGTAACATGGTCTTGGAATTGATATACCTCCCACAATTACTGTTTTTAGCTATAGCTTAAATTAAGTTAAAAATTTTGTCAAAGAGAAACTCTGCCTCGAAATTTATATTTTTTATGGTAATCAAATAACCGTTGTTCAAGCGTTATATAATTCTATCAATACTTCTTAAATTTCCTTCTACTTCTCTTACCACCAATGATAAATTATGCTGGCATAACATACTAGTCGCACTTGCTGCAATAAAACAGGTTTCGTAGCGTGAAAAATTAGCCTTATCAAAATAGTATTTTAATATTCTTCTGATAAGGCTTTCAGAACAGACGATGTCTTTACATACAGATAACATAGATCGTTTTATCATAGAAATTCAAAATTTTTAATTTTTTTAACTGAATTTAAAACTTTCATAAACCGAGTTTCTATAAAAGGAAATTCAATGATATGATACGTTCAGAAATTCAGGATACACTAAATATCCTTACAAACTTTAAGAAAGATCAAGTACCGCAAGAAGAGGTGCTCTTAATGCTCAAATATTGGGTAAGAAAAACGGCAGGTTGCAAAAACCTAACAGAGGAGACTGTCCAACAACTATTAGCGGACAATCTCGACGCACTCAGAAAGGTATGGCAGGAGGCATTCCTTACCCTGGATTTTGAAAAAATAGAAGAGGCTGAATCTGCTGTGCCTGCACATCTAAAAGAATACAGGTATTCGGTGGCAGGTATCGTTGAAATTTATGCAAAGCTATTAAATAAAAGTATCCATAGAAAGACAGTCACCGATCACATGACCCTGGACAAACATGGGATCAGCAAACTGAAAAAAATTACAATTGAAGGAGATAAAAATTCAGTTTTAGAAAGTGATCTGCTTCAGTATTTCTATCATGAAGCCCATGTACGGTTGAAGCCTGAGGATATCAGAAGGTTTAGTTATAAAGCACCTGCTAAAAGGGAGATTTAGATCTCCCTTTCCTGTAAAGGCTTCTTATATGCAAGCGGGCGTATTTTCTGTACATCAAGCTTGATACCAGTCTGTGTATAAAAGTATTCGATTAGATCGCTTTCGATAACGGAGGTATATTCATTTGGGATGTCTTGTATAGGTAATAATATTCTCTTCTGCTGGTTTATTGCCTGCCTAGAGATTTTTCTGCCTGCAAATATTTTATAAAATTCTTGAATATTGGCGAGGCTATACCGATACTGCCGCGTCGCGTCCAAAGCAACCCCATTTCTTATAATGTCGGTCTCGATTTCTTCCTCCACCAACAAAAGACCTGTCATGATCTTCCTCCTTAGTACCGTGGATCCAGTGCTGAGGATTTTTATCAATTCGGATTGGGAAACCTGTAGCTCCATAGCCTTTCTTTGTAGAAAACCTTTCAATATTAAGTTTATATCCACTTCATCATTTTCTTGGACACAGATTTCATAGAGCAATTTTAGGTGACCTAAATAAAGCGCGGCTTTGTCTTCTATTTTCATCATCTAGATGTTTGCAAATGATGGTAAGGTTAGGCGTTTGTACATATCATTCTGTTTCTGGCTGACAAACTGATTCATGATTTCAACCGATATATCATAGTATCTACTAAATGCTTCGCTATTTCGTGCATGGCCAGACTTTTTCTTGATGAATTCTGGAACTGTACCCAAGATTAACATATTGGTAATAAATGTTGATCTCGCGTCATGACTTGAAATTTTATTGTATAAGTAATCATAAGAAACAGTCTTTTTTTGCCTTATAGTAGTTGTAAAAGGGATAGGATCTAATAGGTTACGCACCAATGGCTTTTTGCTATCTGGCACAGCTCTTTCGATATCATCTAAAATACCTGCCTCTCTTAATTGTTCTATATACAACGCTAGTTTATAAATTACCTCTTTTAATTGTCTATTATAAACCTGCTCGGTTAAGTCATTTGGTATTACATAACCTTTGCCTATGATATCTTTATATTTATTAATGATGCTTATTGTATAATTCGTTTGGTCATGACGCGTAATATACCCTGTTTTTCCATGAACAATATTTAATGTTAAGAAATCATGGCTAAAATGATTTCTTCGAATACTCATCAAATCACCAACTCGCAGGCAATTATCAGTTTGAAAGCAGAATAGATCTCTAGTTCTGTCTAAGTGTGGTTCAGAGATTGGCATTTCCCTGAGGATGTTGTATTCGTCATTCAACAGGTACACTACCGTTTGATCATTGGTATGAATACGTTTCCATTTATCTATATTGATTTTGGGCACCTCTATTACCTCTTCCGTATATATATAGGAGAGGAAAGATTTCAAATTCTTTATCAATTTATCAACAGAAGAATCAACCTGGTTTTTTTTATATAAAAAATTCTTCAGGTTTATATAGAACCCTGTATTTAAATACGTCCAATCACATAGATTCTTATTTTCCTTTTTTTCAAATTCTTTTAAAGTATTTAAGGTGTTCTTATATTGCTTAAGTGTTTTCAGGGCAATTTTACCTCCTTTGGTGGTATACCGCCTCGGATCTTCACCGCTGGAATGATCTATCACTATCTGGCAGATATCAAGCAAGCCGTATTCCTTCTTTGAAACCACATCATGTGTTTGAAAATTATTCGGATAAAGAATTTTCAGCATGTCCTCTTTAGTGCTGTCTTTCGTTAACATTACTAGAGCATCAGACATTCTATTATAGCAGTCTGTTATAGAATTATTGTAGACTTTTGCTTGATCATTACCTATGCTCCCTTTAGGAACTACTCTTAGAGTTGAATCACTCCAATTCTGGCATGGTATCCTTACGCGCGTATTTTCTTCCACCTTCTTGCCCTTAACAGTACATCTCACATAGATCGTGTAATGCGTCTTTTTTGTATTATCACGGGTAATAATTTTTACAGTTGTCATTCTTTCTTTTATAGACTCTTATTAAATCTTAAACATATTTTTCAATATCAAATGCGAAACTTCGTGTGAAATAATGACACGTGAAACATCTGGTGAAATTTATAATGTAAATCTACTGAAATATATTAAACAAAAAAATAAAAATTATACGACATAATATCCATTAGACAAACATTCGGAGTATTATTGTAACTAATCTGAAATAAAAGTTAAGCTGGTGAGTTCTGGTCGGACAACATAAAAAGCCCTTAGATCTGATCTGAGGGCTTTTTTGTTTTCACTGGTTTTTATTCCTTATCATTAGGTTAACCGAAACCGAAGAGCAACAAATACAAAGGCCGGAGCTATTAACTCCGGCCTTTGATATTCAACAAATGAGAGGCAGCAAATTGCGGCCGTTAGTGTTTCTCAGCATAAGTTGGAGCAGTCGGGTTTTGTGTGGGCGTAGCCATCAGGTTAGAAGAAATGATGCTCTTCCATTTTTCGGCCCGCATCAGCTCATTGTTAAAGTTCAGGCTAACTTCACGGTTATAGAACTCCAGCACCCTGTCAGCCTGCCTTGCATTTCGGCTGCTTAAAACTAGATCAATACGATCGATAATCTTTTCGCCATTCTGATCTCTGTTTGAATTTTTAACGCTGCAGGCTCCTACCTCCGCCAGGTCTACAAAAGATTGCTGCTCTTGCCCCTCATTTCGGAGCGTGTAGAACAGTTTCTTTTTTACTGTGTCGATGCCGATGGTATAGTAAGGGTCCCAAGAGTCGTGCAAGTCAATATTTACCTGTCGCTGCCCTGCCAGGCCTATAAACTCCTGCAAGAGTTTCAGCCTTTTAGCTTTTTGCTTGCGTTGCACAAACATAATAGGCACTACAAAGAGCGCCACTGATAATAGTCCGATTATTACTGTTTCTAAATCCATATTAGTTTTTGTTGCTGTGCAGGCAGCACCGAATTATTAGCGGCCCCACTTTAGGTGCCACCTGCAATAAATTTGACATGAAATTGGTGTATGAGCCTATGTAGTAAGCCCAGCAGAGAGCAACTTTTAAGGCGTTTGTTATTGTGTGGCATGCTTTTACAGGCATACCAGAACAGCGAAGCATCTTTCATCAAATACTTCGGGGCGGGAGCCTAACCCAGAAACCTCAAAGGCGCTCAGGCATGCAAGGGCATGCCTAAAAGAAAACGAAAGGATTTACCAGAAATAATGGAAAGGAAAAATAATGTCGCAATTACCTAGGCTGAGACAAATACCTTTTGCGCGGAAAAGGTATTCCCGGTTCAGGCGGTGTAGGTAATGCTCTACGGCAGGCGAGGCGCTTACAAGGCCGCTCAGCTGGTTTTTGGCACCAGGAGTGGGAAAAGAGAGGTTTACAGCACTTACAGCATTTTCAGAGGGCTTGAACAGCACCTGAATCTTATGCTGCCTATTATCCGATAAACTTGCCGGAGCATATCCTTTGTCTGTGCCATCAGTTACTGCCTGGGCTATACTTATACCCCAGCCCTCCCCCTCGCCTGCCAAAGACAGGAAAAAGAAGAGAAATAAGAGCAAAGCCGATTTTGAAAAATTACCCATTCTCCAAATTTATAAGTTTGAACGCTAACTAAATAGCAAGCAAAGAAATATTTGTGTTTGCTGTAACACTCACTACTTCTAGCTTTTATATTTTACTTTAGCGAAGTCAGCTAATGCTATTAATACATTTACCCTTCTTGAAGGTCAAAATTCCTAATCAGTATCTGTTGCTTAGCTACCCCTCCGCCTCCAGTCGGACCGAAATAATAACAATTTGCACAATTCCCTGAGCATAAGACTTTTCCAGTAATCCAAACTTTATTTATCTGCTTCTTTTAAAGAACGGGTGCCAGTTATTAACTATATTTGCAGGCATATCCACCTAAAACTTACTTACACCTCAGCGTTTAGTAGTATTATGCCACAAGTCAAAATATTCTCAGCAACTGCCACCACTTATCTGGCTGAAAAAATAGCCACAGCATATGGCCTACCCCTCGGAGACCTTTCTGTCTCACGTTTCAGCGACGGAGAAATAGGAGTTCACTTTAATGAATCTGTGCGTGGCGCAGAGGTTTTTATTGTGCAATCTACCATCCCTCCTGCCGATAACCTGATGGAGCTGATGTTGATGATCGATGCAGCCAAAAGAGCATCGGCGCATAAAGTGATTGTGGTAATGCCTTATTTTGGCTATGCCCGCCAAGACCGTAAAGACCGGCCACGTGTATCTATCGGTGCCAAAGTGGTGGCCAATGCCATACAATCTGTTGGAGCCGACCGCCTCATGACCTGCGACCTGCATGCCGGCCAGATTCAGGGCTTTTTTGATATTCCGGTTGATCACCTCGATGGTTCGGCCATATTTGTGCCTTACCTGCGAAGCCTTAACCTGGGCAACGACCTTATTTTTGCATCGCCGGATGTAGGTGGCGTGGTGCGTACCCGCTCGTTTGCCAAGAACTTTGGAGCAGAAATGGTAGTGTGCGACAAGCACCGCAAACGTGCTAACGAAATTGCCTCTATGCAGGTAATTGGCGATGTGGAAGGCATGGATGTAGTATTGGTAGACGACATGGTAGACACAGCCGGCACCATGACTAAGGCCGCTGAGCTACTGAAAGAAAAAGGTGCTAAAACAGTGCGTGCCGTGGCAACTCACCCGCTGCTGTCTGGCCCAGCCTATGAGCGTATAGAAAACTCTGTTCTTGAAGAACTGGTTGTGTCGGACACCATTAAACTAAAGCAGCCTTGCTCTAAAATAAAGGTACTTTCGTTTGCCGAGCTGTTCGCAAGAGCTATCAACAATGTGGTAACGCACGAGTCTATCAGCTCACTGTTTATTTAATTGATGGTTGTCGTATTGTTAAGTTACTGATCTTCAGAAATAAAAAACAATTTAACAATTCATCAATTTATCAATTAAATTAATACCTTTGCACCCACAAAACATTTACCTAAAAATATTATCATGCAAAAGTTAGAGATTATAGGGTTTAAAAGAGCAAATCTCGGCAAGCAGACTACGAAAGAGCTGCGAAACGAGTCTTATGTGCCAGGTGTATTATATGGCGGTGGCGAGCAAGTGCACTTCTATGCCCCAGCTATCCTGTTCAGAGACTTGGTTTACGCTCCAGAAGTATATGAAGTAGACCTTAACATTGAAGGAACGCATTACAGAGCTATCCTTCAGGATTTACAGTTCCACCCGGTAAACGAAATGCTCCTGCACGTAGATTTCCTGGAACTGCAAGACGACAAGCCAGTTAAAATAGACGTTCCGGTAAGGTTCGTTGGAAACTCTCCAGGTGTTCTTCTTGGTGGTAAACTGGTTACTAAACTGCGTAAGCTCAGAATCAAAGCGCTTCCGGCTAACCTGCCAGATGCAATTGATGTTGATATCTCCGATTTGGAGCTTGGTAAGTCTATCAAAGTAAGCAAAGTGGTTGCTAACAACTTTGAAATACTTTCTAACCCTAGCGCCCCAATCGCAACTGTTACCATTCCGCGTGCTCTTAAGAGTGCACAGATGGAAGAAGCTCGTGGCAAAAAATAAGCTTCCTCTTTCTGACGGAAAAAAAATCCTGTCCTGCCACTTCGCAGGGCAGGATTTTTTTTTGAGTCAAACTTTTGTTCCGTAAACCCTAGCTCACCAAATCGCTTTTTGCCTCTGGAAGGGCTTTTTGATTAGAATAATTTAAAAATAGAAGTGCCAGCGCATGGGTTGCCACTTTAAAAGAAGCAGCCACTATGTTTAAATCAATAAAAGAAATGCTTAGGTTTGGGGCTCTCACCCCACCCCCGGCAGAAGACACAACCATGAAATACCTGATTGTAGGATTGGGCAACATTGGCCCCGAATATGCTGAAACGCGCCACAACATTGGCTTTATGGTACTCGACTACCTTGCCAAAAAGCACGAAGCCAGTTTTGAGCTGAGCCGGCACTCTTTCGTAACCGAGATAAAGACCAAAGGCCGGCCCTTTGTGCTCGTAAAGCCCACCACCTACATGAACCTGAGCGGAAAAGCGGTTAGCCATTACCTGAACACCTTAAAACTCCCGGTGGAGCAGATGCTGGTGATTACCGACGACATTGCCATTCCGTTTGGCAAGATCAGGATGCGGCTGAAAGGCAGTGCTGGCGGGCACAACGGTCTGAAGCATATTGAGCAGACACTGGGGCACAACAACTACCCGCGTCTCCGCTTTGGAGTGGGCGATGCTTTTTCCAAGGGCAAACAGGTAGATTATGTGCTTAGCAATTTCAGCTCCGACGAGCAGCCAGAACTGCAAACCTTAATCGAGAAAGCGGCAGAAGCGGTTATTTCTTTCGGCACCATTGGCCTGGAGCGTACCATGAACGTGTATAATACAAAGTAGACACAGATAACTGAGCTATATCAAAACCTCACTTGTCTGGCTGGCAGGTGAGGTTTTTTTATGCCAGCAGGTCAAGCCGCTTTTCGCCTGAAAAGACCTCCGGAAGGCTGTTTTTATTTGAATAATTGAGGGATTCGGGTATCCCACCACTAATCCAAATTCCTATATATACCTACTACTATGAAAAGAATTATTCTCCTTTACCGCAATGCATTCGGAGGCCTCTCCCGCCCTGCCTGGATGATGTCGCTAGTGATGTTTATTAACCGGAGCGGCGCTATGGTTACGCCTTTTCTGGGAGTTTACCTGATCGGAGAGCTGGACTACAGCCTGCAAGAAGCAGGTGCCATACTTAGTTTTTATGGACTGGGCTCTGTTTGCGGCTCTTTTCTGGGTGGTTGGCTCACCGACAGAATAGGTCATTTTAAGGTGCAGTTCGTGAGCCTGACGCTGGGAGGCAGCCTGTATTTTATACTCCTGCACCTGCACCAGTTTGAATACTTGGCGGCCGGGGTGTTTATACTGAGCCTGGTAAATGACTGCCTGCGCCCGGCTAACTCTGCTTCCATTGCGCATTATGCCAAACCCGAAAACATGACACGTGCCTTTTCACTAAACCGTATGGCCATTAATCTGGGCTTTTCCATTGGTCCGGCGCTGGGAGGTTTGCTGGCAGCCCTGTCGTACCGGTGGTTATTTATTGCGGACGGCATTACCTGTATGGTCGCGGGGCTTTTTTTTTACCTGTACTTCCGACAAAAGAAAGGTAACCAGCCACTACAGGCACAGCAGGAAACTATAGTTGAGGCAGCTCCTGTAACCAACAAGTCGCCTTACACCGATCTGTTGTTTTTGCTGTTTGTGTTGCTCTGCTGCACCTTTGCCACTGTTTTTTTCCAGCTTATTTCTACACTGCCTATCTATTACAAACAGGTGTACAAGCTTTCCGAAGGAAACATAGGCATGCTTATGGGCATGAATGGCCTTATGGTATTTATGCTGGAAATGATTTTGGTGTACCTGCTTGGGGAGCGCTTTCCCAGAAAAATGGTGGTGGCAGGAGGTGTGCTGCTGCTCGGCCTGTCGTTCATCAGCCTCAACCTGATGGCGCATGTGAGTATACTTTTTGTAGCCATGCTGCTTTTGAGTATAGCCGAAATTCTGGCCATGCCTTATATGACTACCATTACCGTAGAACGCTCCAACGCATCTAACCGGGGCGCTTACATGGGCTTATACACTATTTCTTATTCGGCTGCTCACGTAGTTGCTCCCTTGCTCGGCACCAGTATTATAAGTGCTTTTGGTTTTGGAACCTTGTGGTGGTCTATGGGAGGCATGGCAGTTATAGCGGCTATTGGCTTGTACCTGGTAGTACAGGCCATCGAAAAGCAAAAAGCTAATAACCGGAATCTTACAATAGCCAGTAGCAAAGAGTTACTCGCAGGTTAGTTTCAGCAGCAACCTTTGCAGCGTAACAGCTGCGGGCATAAAAAAAGCTGCACCATTTCTGGTGCAGCTTTTTTTATAGAATATTCCTGAGCTTACGAAACCGTTCCGCCGTTTTTAACAGCTTTACCAGGCTGTACAAAGGCTAGAGATCCATCGGCATTTTCAGCCATAAGGATCATACCCTGGCTTGTAATGCCTTTAATATCGCGTGGAGCCAGGTTCACCAGTATGCTTACCTGCTGCCCAATGATCTCCTCTGGGTTGAAGAACTCGGCAATACCGCTTACTACAGTGCGCTGATCCAGCCCCGTGTCGATCTTCAGTTTCAAAAGTTTTTTGGTTTTTGCTACTTTTTTGGCTTCTATAATGGTGCCAATCCTGATGTCCATTTTACTGAACTCATCGAAGGTTACGTCGTCTTTGGCTGGTGCCACTACGGCATTTTCGGCTTGGTTTGCCTTTTTAGTGTCGAGCAGCTTTTGCACCTGGGCTTCTACGGCCGCATCCTCAATTTTTTCGAACAGCAATTCGGGTTTGCCTATAACGTGCCCAACTTCCAGTAAATCAGCAGCACCGGCCTCCGCCCACTTACCCACTGGCTTGTTGAGCATATCCGATAGCTTCTGAGCAGAGGTTGGCAGGAAAGGCTCCATCAGAATGTTCAGGCTGGCAGAAATTTGCAGCGCAATGTTCATAATGGTTTTTACGCGCTCCGCATCTGTTTTAATCAGTTTCCAGGGCTCTGTATCGGCAAGGTACTTGTTGCCGAGGCGCGCCAGGTTCATGAGTTCGCTCAGCGCCTCTCTGAAACGGTAACGCTCTACCAGGTCGGCTATAGTAGCCGGGAATGCCTGCAGCTGTGCCAGCACCTCGGTATCGTGGTCGGTGAGTTCGCCAGGTTCCGGTACTGCTCCATCGTAGTATTTCTGCGTAAGCACCACCGCTCGGTTTATAAAGTTGCCGAGTATGGCTAGCAGCTCGTTGTTGTTGCGGGCCTGAAAATCTTTCCAGGTAAAGTCGTTGTCTTTGGTTTCGGGGGCGTTGGCGCAGAGCACGTAACGTAGCACATCGCTTTTGCCCTCAAAATCCTGCAGGTACTCGTGCAGCCACACCGCCCAGTTACGGGAAGTGGATATTTTGTCGCCCTCCAGGTTCAGGAACTCGTTGGCCGGTACATTGGCTGGCAGCACATAATCGCCGTGCGCTTTGAGCATAGCCGGGAAAATAATGCAGTGGAACACAATATTGTCTTTGCCAATAAAGTGCACCAGCTTCGTTTCCTGGTCTTTCCAGTAAAGTTCCCAGTCAGGAGTCAGGTCTTTGGTAGCCGAAATGTAACCAATCGGTGCATCAAACCACACGTACAGCACCTTACCTTCTGCACCGGGAGCTGGCACAGGAACTCCCCAATCGAGGTCGCGGGTAACGGCGCGGGGCTGCAGGCCCTGGTCTATCCAGCTTTTACACTGGCCGTACACGTTTGGTTTCCAGTCTTGCTTGTGGCCCTCTACTATCCATTCTCGTAGCCAGGGCTCGTACTCGTTGAGCGGCAGGTACCAGTGCTTTGTTTCGCGCAGCACCGGCTTTAACCCGCTCAAGGTACTTTTAGGATTTATCAGGTCGGTGGCGTTGAGGGAAGTGCCGCAGCTTTCGCACTGGTCGCCGTAAGCGTTCTCGTTGCCGCACTTAGGGCAGGTGCCCACAATATAACGATCGGCCAGGAATTGCTGCGCCTTCTCATCAAAGTATTGCTGCGTGGTCTGCTCTATAAACTTACCTTCTTCATACAGTTTCTTAAAAAAGCCAGAGGCAGTTTCGGCATGCGTTTTAGAAGAGGTGCGGCTATAAATATCAAAGGAAATGTTAAAGTTCCGGAACGAGTCGCGGATAATTTCGTGGTACTTATCTACAGCCTGTTGTGGGGTAATACCTTCTTTTTTTGCCCTGATGGTAATGGGCACACCGTGCTCATCGGAGCCGCAAACAAATTTAACGTCGCGCTCCTGCGACCGCAGGTAGCGCGCATAAATATCGGCAGGAATATAAACCCCCGCCAAGTGACCAATATGTACCGGCCCGTTGGCATAAGGCAACGCCGCCGTAATCGTGTATCGTTTATAATTTTCAGCCATATCTCTCTTAAAAAAGCAAATATACAAATACAGTCCGAAAGCACGGCGTCTGAGGCAACGGAGTATAAAAACAAGCTTACGGCGCTGCCATGTCTATGCTTTTTCCGTAAAGTATACCTCAAACACAAAATGTACGTCATGAAGAATACCGAAAACAGTAACACAAGAAAAGGCGACGGAGACACTTTGGGCAAGAAGGACCACCAGCAGGAAATTAAGAAGAACCCGGCTCCCAAAGAGGCAGACAGAGAATCGGAAACCACGCCACCCGAAAATGAAGTGTATGTGGATATGGAGCCGGAAGAGCTACATCCCGACGACGAGCCGCTTGATGTAAATGAGGAAGAAAAATAAACAGCAGGACCTGCTATACCCAAAAGGCCTTTTTGATTAGAAAAACTGCTGCACCACGACGCACCAATTATTCTAATCAAAAAGGCCTTCAATTGTAAAAATAACTCAGTGGAGCGTTAGCCTCTTATTGCCCGGCATTTACGCGTGGCCGTACGGGCCAGGAGGTCCGGTGGCTTGTAGAATCAACAGGCGCTCCTACTACCCGCTGCGACCGCTCTGTGGTTGGAGTGGTCGCAGGACCAGTATGTGTCGCTTCTTCTATATTGATTTTTTTGTTCGTTACGCTCGACTGCTGGTTCATTTGCCGACGCACCTGGTCCAGGTTGCTGCCTGTGCTGTGCTGCACCCGCCTGTTGTGGTCCGGGTTCGGCAAAGGGTCTGGAGTTCCGGCTTCCGATAACGACGTGCAGGACATGGTGGTGCCTACTAAAATCGCCATCAGCATAGTGTTAAAAACCAACTTCATCATCTTTATATTTTTACAATACTTATTCCGATTTATTACCCTTAATAAGGTATACGATCAAAAAAGTATAATAACCATGTTTAATGTGCTGATGTAGTAATTAGTGAGTATTGAGTAAATGAGAGGATGCGTAATTAAATATGGGTTCTAACCCCTGCCCGAAAAACATCTAAATTCTGTTTGAAGGCCATTTTCATTAGAATAATTTGACATGTGTTGCGCGGTAGATGAAAACAACCAGCAAGGGCAGGCAGGGCAGGTGTGTTTGAAATCAACCAATATCCTTAGCCTTACAGCTGTGGTATTAAGACAAAAGAACAAAGACTCCAGCCTTACAAAGGCTTCATGTTGCTGTAACAGCTATAGAAGCCGCTACGCGAACTGAAGCTCTGAAATCTCTCGCCCTCAAGATTCCTCCAGGATCACAAACGTTATTTCTGCCATCCCTCAGATACTGAGACACTCAGACACTGTGAGCTCAGTCGGCACTGAGAAGCTCATAAGCACTACTAAAACATATCCTTTTGATATCCGACTAATTCCAGCCAGTTTTCTTACCTTTGAAATATTTTGAAAGAATGTGGCATTTTATATAAGTTTTGACTGTTATAGAATTCGCATGCTTCTGCTGCCACAGTTTAGCCGAACTGGTGCAGCCATAACAAGTACTAATTATTTTAATTAATGGCAAAACGCGGATTTGGTCCAAAAGGGACACCAGAGGGAGAGAAAGGGAAACCTATTACCAAAGAAAGTTTCAAAAAAAGTCTCCGGGTGTTTCGCTACGTACTTCCCTACAAGTATAAGTTTATCATCGGCCTTATTTTTCTCACCTTCTCCAGCCTTACCTTTATGGGTTTCCCTTACCTGGTGGGGCAGTTATTCGACACGACTACGCTTGGCAGTACCAATGTTGCTCTGGAGCGAATTAACTTTATTGCCGTTGCGCTCTTTGCGCTAATGGTTTTTCAGGGTATCTTCTCCTTTTTCAGAGTCTACTTTTTTGCACAGGTCAGCGAGAACGCCGTTGCCGATATCCGGCGTGACCTGTACAGCAAGTTTATGCTGCTCCCCATTTCTTTTTTCGAGAAACGTAGAGTTGGCGAAATAACCAGCCGCATTACCACCGATGTAGCCCAGGTACAGGATGCCATGTCTATTACGCTGGCAGAACTTTTCAGGCAGGTGATGACGCTGGTAGTAGGAGTTGCCTTTATTATGTGGACTTCTATTAAACTCTCGCTTTTTATGCTGGCCACTTTTCCGGTGCTAGTAGGGCTGGCGTTTGTATTCGGCAAAAGAATAAAGGGACTCTCGAAGAAAACCCAGGACGAACTGGCGCAGACCAACATTATTGTAGAAGAAACGCTTCAGGCCATTAATACGGTTAAAGCCTTTACCAATGAGTTATTTGAAGTAGCCCGCTACAAAACAACACTGGGCAAGGCAGTAAAAACAGCGCTAACGACGGCCTATTATCGGGGTGCGTTTATATCCTTTATTATTGTAGGCTTAATGGGCGGAATTATACTGGTGATTTGGTATGGAGCCACACTGGTAGCATCTGGTGAAATACAGCCCGGCGACCTGATCTCCTTTGTGCTGTACACAGTGTTTATAGGCGCCTCTGTGGGTGGTCTTGGTGAATTGTACGGCAAAGTGCAGGCTTCTTTGGGAGCGACAGAACGTATCCTCGAAATTCTGGTAGAAGCAGAAGAACCAACTAACCGCAACCGTAACCTGATGGCTCCTGTACCCAAACTACATGGCGACATCAACTACCACAATGTAGCTTTCTCCTACCCTACCCGCCCCGACCTGCAAGTGCTACGCGATATTAACCTCCACATAAGAGCAGGCGAGAAAATAGCGCTCGTAGGGCCAAGTGGTGCCGGTAAGTCTACTATTGTGCAGCTACTGATGCGCTTTTACGACGTGAGCAACGGTGGTATAACCATAGATGGCCACAACATAAAGAACCTGGACTTGAGTACCTTGCGTGGTAATATTGGCATTGTGCCGCAAGAGGTGTTGCTGTTTGGTGGCAGCATCCGCGAGAACATTGCCTACGGCAAACCAGATGCAACAGAAGCGGAAGTAATTATGGCTGCCAAAAAAGCCAATGCCTGGCAGTTTATTCAGTCGTTCCCCGAGGGGTTGGAGACCTTAGTAGGTGAGCGAGGCATTAAACTTTCTGGTGGTCAGCGCCAGCGCATTGCTATTGCCCGCGCTATTCTTAAAAACCCGGCTATTCTCATCCTGGACGAAGCCACCAGTTCCCTCGACTCAGAGTCGGAGCACCTGGTGCAGCAGGCCATGGACGAACTGATGCAAAACCGCACCACCATTGTAATTGCCCACCGCCTGGCCACTATTCGCAAAGTAGATAAGATATTGGTGATAGACGGAGGCGAAATAGTAGAAGAGGGCCCACACGAAGTACTCTCTATGAACGACAATGGTATTTATGCCAATTTGCTGCGCCTTCAGTTTGAGTTGAGTTAAATCTTTCGGACAGCCCAGTTATATTGTTTTACAGCACCTTTGCGGGCAAATCATTTGCAAAGGCATGATTTATGCTTGTTGTAAGGGTATGGCAACACTGGTTTTAGCCCGATCTTTTTCGTAATATTACTGCCGGAAAAATACATCCATCAACTTAATAAATATGAAAAGAACATTAATAGGCTTTGCGTTATCAGCAGCTCTTCTATTAGGTGCTGGTGCAGCACAGGCGCAAATTGCTATGCCTGCTGCAAGCCCTGCCTCTACTGTTACCCAAAAAGTAGGTTTAACAGATGTTACAGTAAATTATTCGCGTCCATCGCTCAAAGGACGTTCTCTTGGTGCCGAAATAGCTCCCTTTGGCAACATCTGGCGCACAGGAGCTAACGCTTCCACCAAACTCACTTTCAGCGACGAAGTTACCATACAAGGCAACAAAGTACCTGCCGGCGAATACGCACTTTACACTATTCCCGGCCAGAATGTATGGACCATCATCATCCATAAAAACACCAAGCACTGGGGCGATGGCGGCAAAGAATACAAGCAGGAAGAAGACCAGGTTCGCTTTACAGTAAAGGCAGAGAAAAACGGACGTAAGGTAGAAAGCTTTACCATCAACTTTGCCAACCTGAAAAACAATGCAGCCGATCTGGAACTGCTCTGGGACAACACAGTCGCTTCTTTCACCATAGAAACAGACGTGGATAGCAAAGTAATGGCCGAGATTCAGGAGAAAGTAGTAAACGGCACCAACGTTGCGCCAGGTGCTTATGCCGCTGCTGCCACCTATTACCTAGACACAAACAAAGACCTGAAGCAGGCTACCGAGTGGATGCAAAAAGCCACTAACCAGGATCCTCGCTTTTACTGGCTCTACACGCTGGCCAGAATGCAGGCTCAGCAAAAAGATTATAAAAATGCGGTTAAAACTGCCGAAAAATCTCTGGCTGGTGCTAAAGCTGCCAACGAGCAGGCTTACATCCGCATGAATGAAAAATCGATAGCGGAGTGGAAAAAAATGAAGTAAGACTTAAAGTGTATAGGTAGCTGCGGCCTTCAGTGCTGCTCCAAAGTTGCCCTTCACTTACCTTACCCGAAGCCCCTGCTATGCCAGGGGCTTTCTTTTTACTTAAAAAACAACTTATAATTGGATAATCAAGAAGACAAACAACATTCAGAAGAACACCTGGGTCCCGCACGGGAGTACTGGTGGAACGAAGACTACCTGGAACTGCTGGCCAACCGCCTGCACCTGCCTTACACCCAAACCCTGGTAGATATTGGCTGTGGCAAAGGCATGATGGGCTTTAAATTCGCGCGCTACCTGCCGGATGGTGCCACCGTTTATGGCGTAGATTATGAACCTGGCTACATAGAAGAAGCGCGACAGCGAGCCAAAAGCATTTACCAGCAGAACCGCATCGACTATAAATTTACGGTAGGTAATGCCACCGATATCCCGCTCCCCGATGCTATTTCAGATCTCACCCTGTGCCAGACCCTCCTGATCCATGTGAAAAACCCGCAGCGGGTTATTCAGGAAATGATTCGGATTACCAAACCAGGCGGCTGGATTCTGGCGCTGGAGCCAAATAACCTGGTGCCCAACCTCATGTTCGACCGGTATGGAGAGACCGACTTCGATGTGGAAAGCACCCTGGATGTGCTGGAGGTAAAACTGCGGATCGAAAAAGGGAAAAAGCAGCTAGGCGAAGGCTTTAACTCGCTGGGCGACGTAATTCCGGACTTGTACCTGAAAGCTGGCCTCCTCGACACCAAAGTATGGATATCAGACAAAGCTCTCTCTCTTATTCCGCCCTACGACACGCAGGAAAAGATGCTGCGCGTGGAGCAAATGCTGCAGTGGATAGAGACAGACGCCATGGGTTACGATTACCAGGACAACCTGAATTACTACATGGCCGGAGGAGGCGAAAAGGACAAATTTGATGCTTACTGGCAGAAGCTGCTTTACAACAAAATTACCCTGAAGCAGAAGCTCATGAAAGGCGAGTATATTTCGGCGGGCGGCAGCCTGGTTTATATTGTTGCAGGGCGCAAACCAAGGCCATCGGAGGTTTAAACAGGTTTTTGTGTGTAAATACATATCAATCCTTTTGTCATCCTGAAAGGATCTTATGGGCGAAATCCATCAGCAATGGCTACAGGCTTTTATGTCTAAGTTCCCTCGCTAGTGCGAGCTTGTAGCTCGTACTTTCATGCCAACGGTTTAACTTTCTAGCGTGGGCGAGAGGCTTTAGCAACGGCTACTGGGGTTGTAGGTCTAAGTTCGCATAGCTGCTTTTCTGGCAGTGACAGTAGGTTGAAGCTGTTGCATTGTTGGCTTTCCTGTTCTTTTTGTCTTGATACAAAAAGAACCAAAAAAATCAAGACGATTTTGAACTCGCTGAACGCTCAAACAAAAAATTGTCAATAAGTGCACCTGGCTCACGTGTTCGCCCTGTAGCCTGCTACCGCAATACATTAGTTTAGGTTAGCCTTCTGCTAAATTATTCTAATGAAATTGGCCTTCCAGAGGCAGAAAGGTCATTTAGGACAGTAGAGTTAGCTATGGTCTGCTTTGCACAGTCGCTCGCAGGAGCTGTGCACGCTGCGAGGTCTTCCGGTCTANGAAATTGGCCTTCCAGAGGCAGAAAGGTCATTTAGGACAGTAGAGTTAGCTATGGTCTGCTTTGCACAGTCGCTCGCAGGAGCTGTGCACGCTGCGAGGTCTTCCGGTCTACCTTTCACTAACTATATAACCATTGATCCATTTAACAATCAGCATATTACCCAAGTTCTTCTAATGAAAATGGCCTCCCGGAGTGAAAAAAAAAAAAATGGGCTTTTGGTGCAGGGCTTAAGGTTACTGGTCTGCTTTAAGTTGTTTTTCTGTTGAGGAAGAACTGGAATATAAAGCCAAATAAAATTACAAAGGCGCAGCCAATTACATTGAACCACAGAAAGGCAATATCGGTGTAAAAATGGCAATAAAGCACTATAGCCTCAGCCACCAGGGCACCCATAAACACAGCGTTCCCTTTGATGTACCGAAAATAGAAAGCGACCAGAAAGACACCCAGAATAGTGCCGTAGAAAATGGAGCCGATAATATTTACTGCCTGAATCAGGTTATCGAGCAGTGAGGCGTAGGTGGCAAACATGATAGCAATTACTCCCCAAGCCACTGTAAAGGCGCGGGAGGCAAAAAGGTAATGCGAGCTGCTTGCCTCCTGCTTCACAGATCGCCTGTAAATATCTACCACCGTAGTAGAAGCCAGCGCATTCAGCTCCGAAGCCGTAGACGACATGGCAGCCGAAAGAATTACGGCCAGCAATAAGCCCACCAGCCCCACCGGCAGAAAATTTGTTACGAACGACAGAAAAACATAATCGGTATCCTTGGTTTCAGCCATGGGCAGAGCCTTTTGAATAACTTCTTTTACGTTGGCCCTAACTGCCCGCTCCTGTTTCACCAAACTCCTGGCTTTGACCGATGTTATATCTGCCTGCGCCTCGTCTCCCGCCTGTATGTTGGCAACCAGTTCTCTTACCGCCGCCTGTTTCTGCACAGAAATTGTTCTGTGCTGCTCCTCTAACTGCTGCAACTCACTGGCGTATTTCGTGGCTTCTGCCCGCTCTTTGGTAGCCTGGTTAAAAAATACAGGAGCCTGGTTAAACTGGTAAAACACGAAAACCATTACCCCGATAAACAAGATAAAAAACTGCATCGGAATTTTGAGCAAGCCGTTAAAAAGCAGGCCTAACCTGCTCTCGGCCAGTGATCTGCCGCCAATGTACCGCGACACCTGCGACTGATCGGTACCGAAATAAGAGAGCGACAAGAACAAGCCACCCGTTATGCCAGACCAAAAATTATAGCGATCATCCCAATCAAAGGAGAAATCTACAATGTTCATTTTCCCCATTTTACCGGCCACCGCCACGGCATCGCCAAAAGATACATCGGCTGGGAGAAAACGAACTACCATAACCCCTGCCACCACCATGCCGCCCATCATTACGGCCATCTGCTGCTTTTGCGTTACGCTCACCGCCTTGGTGCCCCCCGAAACTGTGTAAATAATAACTACTACCCCAATTACTACATTGGTTATGGTAAGGCTCCAACTCAGAATGGAAGATAAGATAATGGCAGGTGCATAGATAGTAATACCTGCCGCCAGCCCCCGCTGAATCAGAAACAGCAAAGCAGCAAGGGTCCTGGTTTTAAGGTCGAAGCGGCTCTCCAGGTACTCGTAAGCTGTAAAAACCTTGAGCCTGTAAAAAATGGGGATAATGGTTACCGAGATGATAACCATGGCAATAGGCAACCCAAAATAGAACTGTACAAAGCGCATGCCGTCTTCATAGGCTTGCCCGGGTGTGGAAAGAAAGGTAATGGCGCTGGCCTGAGTTGCCATTACAGACAAACCGATGGTCCACCATTTCATGCTGTTGTCGCCTTTCAGGTAGCCTTCAATATCTTTGCTGCCACGCGTTTTCCAGACGCCATAAATAACAATAAAGCCTAGCGTACCTGCTAATACCAGCCAATCGGGTAAACTCATGCGTACAGCCTGGTTATCAGGTAAAACACCAGTATCATAAAGGCCAGATTACCCAGTACTAACATATAAATCCGCTTCCAGCTACCCAAAATAGGTGGTCTGTCGGCCTCATGTTGCATTTTTTCGTCTTCTGTCATAGTTTCCTCAGGTGGAGGGCAAACGGTTAGTGCGCCTTGCCTCTTACTTCTGTCGCCGTAGATGCCTTGCCAGATGTAGTATCGGCTTTACCCAGCGATATCAGGTTGGTAAATAACCGGTAGGCACCTGGCACCCCAGCTGGTAGTTGCCGGAACCAGGAATAGCCGGTATAAATGTAGTTTCCTTTGCCATAGGGCGCTACCAATAAACCGCCATCGCGCGCAGGCTCTCCCGGATCGTTAGAAGAAAGGATCGCCTCAAACTCTTTGCTCCACTCGTTCGGGAAATACAGTCCCCGCTCCTGCACCCAGCCTTCAAAATCTTTAGAGGTTATTTTGTTGGGCACGTTCAGTACCGGGTGTTCCGGCTTCAGCATGCGCACCTCGGCCTGTTCAACTGTTACGCGATCGCTGGATATTCTAAGCGGGAAAGGCGCAATGTCTGGTGTTACCAACCTGGCAGACGTGTTGTACTGCACAATCAGGTTGCCACCTTCTCTTACATACCCCATAAGCTGTGGCTGGTGGAACCGTAATCTTTCGAGGGTGTTGTAGGCGCGTACTCCTAGTACAATGGCATCGTAGTGTCGGAGTGTTTCGGGTTTCATGTCTTCGTCTTTCAGAACAGTTACCTCGTAGCCGATTTGTTGCAGGTTAGCCGGCAGTTCGTCTCCGGCACCCATTACATAGCCTATCTTCTCCCCACGCTTCTGCAGATCTAGTTTCACAGCCTTTGCAGTTGCTTCCGGATAAGTAGTTTGTGCCGGTATGTGGCTATACTGAATCACATTGAGACCTTTCGTGTACTTTTTACCCTCTACCGTGGCCACAGCTTTGAGCGTAACCTCCTGCTGATCCCGGGGTGGCGTAATGGTAAAGATGGCAGTTTGTTCTGCTCCTTTAGCACCCAGTTCTACAGGAACCGAGGCTGGTTCCACTTGCCAGCCTTTTGGCAACGAGAGTGCTACTGTGCCACTTACATTCGCCTTACCACTTTTTACCAGTACCCGCACCTGCTTGGGTACCTCGTCGGCAAACATAAATACCTTCTCCAAAATATTTACAAACACAGGTGGCGAAATTTCAAAAGGCCTGTAAGTTTCACCATCTACAGGGTCGGTGCGCTTGTGTACAACCGGCACGGTGTAAGAGATAGTTTGCCCCGACACCAGCACCGAAAAAACGACGGGAGCCACCGGATTATTTTCTGGCAGCCCTACCTCCTGCTGTCCTTCTATGGCAAACATGCCCAGCGAACCTTCTTTCCGGAGCCAATAGGGTTGTGTGTAAGCTACCTGGGCAGGTACTTTTGCAGCGAGCGACAAAGTAAAAGGGCTATTAGGCTGTAGCGGCACGGCCAGTGTCGTGTCTGTTCCCGCTAGGTCTATCTGCATCCGCTGCAGGCTTACCGGCACAGCCGACCGGTTAATGGCCTCCACATGCAACCTTACGCCTTCGCCTGGTGCCACTGCATAATCGGTAGCTGTCACTTCCAAATACAAGCCCAAGGCGTGTTTTATCACCTGCTCAAGCTCCTGCAGTTTTACCTGCTTCCAGTAGTTATCAGATAACTTTTGCATTTCGGTTCTGGCAGCGAGCAGTGCAGGCACCGCCGCAGCAGGATTCTCGGGTTTAAACTCGTCAGCAACTTTTTGCAGGAGCTTTGCCACTTTGTCTCCTCCCTTTACTCTGCTCCAGTTGGTATTAATGCCTTCAAACAGTTCTTTCTGCGCTTTATCGCCCTTTGTATGCTCCAGATACTCTATGGCAGTTCCGCGAGAACCGGTTGCTCCAAAGCCCTGGCTTTTGTGCATGCTGCGACTCTCAGCAGCTATTTCAGGGTAAGACTTGCCAAGCAGGGGGTTAAACTTTCCTACATCCAGCTTCAGAAGTTTTGAACCGTAGGCATCAAATTCCTGCTCGCTCCGGAACGACCAGACGCCCGTGTTCCAAAGCAATCGTTTAGGCTGCCATACTTCCACGTACTTTAGCTGCTCCGGAAACCGCTTCTTGTCGCCGGCTGCCTCAAAAGCTTCTCCGGCAAGTATGGCCGATGCCGTGTGGTGGCCGTGTGTGCCAGATGGCAGTGGCGAAAATCGGGTAATGAGCACATCGGGTTTGAATTTACGAATCACCCACACCATGTCAGCCAACACCTGCTCCTTCTCCCAGATAGTAAAAGTCTCCTGCGGATTTTTAGAAAATCCGAAATCGTTGGCCCTTGTAAAGAATTGCTGACCGCCGTCAGTACGGCGCGCCTGCAGCAACTCCTGCGTCCGGATGATGCCTAACTCCTCCCGTATCTGCGGCCCGATCAGGTTCTGGCCACCGTCGCCCCTGGTAACAGAAAGGTAACCGGTATTATAGAGGCCTTCGTTGGCCAGGTATGCAATCAGTCTGGTATTTTCATCGTCTGGGTGAGCCGCAATATAAAGGGCGCTACCCAAAACATTTAGCTTTTTTATGTCTTGCAAGATTTTGGCTGAGTTAGGTTTAGCCGGCATCTGCGCCTGCACGCGCCCCTGAAAAAGTAAGCTGCATGTAACTAGACAGCAAGCTTGAAAAAGGAATAGCAATAATCTCATAAAATAGTATTAGGAAAAACTTATGAGCAGCCTTGGCTGTTACTGTAAAGCTACTTAAAATATCAGTGAAAGAACAAGATACTATGATTTCAGGCTGCTAAACAGTTAGAATCCTCTATCCTAAACGCATTTTTTTGAGGGTTTGTATAGCAGCATACTATTAACATTTGAGAAACATAATGGTTAATAAGCAAGTAAAGCGTTTACAGCGAAAATAGGCACAACTGCACTTAACCCATATTTAGCAACAAAACAAAAATATTTATTGGTTATTTTAAATATGATATTTATTTTTGAAACTGATATTGGTTTGCTCCTGCTTCACCAGACATGTTTGAAAAGTGTAGAAGGACTTCTCTTTGAGTAAATTGTACCGTAAAGATCTCGCTACAAAACCGAAAGATCTGTTCCATTACTAAACCTACCCTCAGCCAAGGATGTCCAAACAAAGAAGCCCTAAAATTGAAGATTTTGCCTACGACTTCCTTCAATCTCACTACAGAGCAGCCTATACTGCAACCTCCATTAAAGTTAAGCAAAATGTTCAAACCAGAGCAGACAAACAGGTAGACGCTTTGTTTTTGTTTGATACCGTTGACAACTCACCCTTCTGCGCTGCTTTGGTAACAGCCTCTTCTTCTGGTTTGGCCAACCTCCTTACACGATATAAGAAAAATGGCCTAAGCAAATGGCGTTTTCTTACAGCTTTTCTTGCATTGATAGGTATAGGTTTTCTGCTTAAAGCCATAGTGCATTGGGCTATAGCAGCTGGTATTGCGGTAGCGGCAGCGCTGGCTTTGTTTATACTTCATTCAGTACTCGAGAAAAAGCAGCTGAAAGGTAAAATAAGTGATCTGGTAGACAACGTGGACAGTTTTCCGGCTAACGAGAAATGGCTGGGAATTTCTATCAGCAGCCTTACTTTCAGAAACAATGATCTGGCCCGTCACCTGCTTCAGCTTTGCCAACAAAAAGGTATCGGCATTTTAACGGTAGGCCAGCGAGCTAAAGTTGTGCTGATGCAGGAGCCAAAGGCATTGCACAGCAGAGGCGAAAACTTTATAGCAAATTACATTTTACCCGAAGAGCCTGAAGCTAAACCCCAAAATGGCAAAAAAGGTCCTGACTCTAATCTTAAAGTCGCTTAAAGCAAGCTCCGGGAGTAATAAATAAACAAAGCCGCATGTTGCTGACGTATTCTGCAACATGCGGCTTTGTTATGCAGTAGAATAGCAAACAAATGAACCCAACCCATAAAATTGCTATGACACTGTTTGTGCATCTGCCGCGCCAGAGAGCCAGAGTGACCGCACTTACCCAGATCCCACAGCACTGGCTTCAGTTTAGGAACCAGTATACCCACAGCCACAAACCTGTATTTCCAGGTTTTTACCTTTAATGTTTCAATCGCGCCCTTTTATCTAAATCTAATCATGAGATTATATACACCCGTTTTTTTTATTCTGACGTTGCTGCTAGCCTCCTGCTCCGGCGACACCGGAAAACAAATACCAGACACTGTGCCTGATATACAAGGAAACATCACGACTCTAAAGAAAGCCGCATCCAAGAAAAAAGATAACTCTTTATCGGTTATTCTGGTGGAGGCACAAGAAAAAACGACCAGCACCTACTCCAAAGCCAGCATCAAGATAGACAGCAATACACATATCGAAGACCAGGATGGCGGCATTCTAAAACCGGAACAATTACGTGAGGGACAACAGGTTGAAGCCTGGCTGCAAGGTCCTATCATGGAATCGGAACCGGTACAAGCCTATGCCACAGCCGTTAGAGTCACATTGTAAGGTCTATCAACCCTTAAAGGCATAGAGCCTAAAACGCCTCCGGAAGGCCATTTTCATTAGAAGAATTCGGGTTGTTTGCTGTGTGTTAATTGTTAAATGATATAATGGTTAAATTGTTATAAAAGCAGCCATATATCGCAGCGTGTGCAGTTCCTGCGAGCATACGGGTAAAGCAGAGGGCTGAGCAGCAGTTTCAAGAAGATCTAACATCTATAAGCTAGCATCTAAAATCTTATAAGAGCCTCCGGAAGGCTGTTTTTATTAGTAGAATTTGAAAAGGAGCCTTGTAAGGAACATGGAAAAAACCTGGCATAAAATCTTCGAGAATGAAACTGAGGCAAAAGCGCAGGTACCACTACGGCAAACCAAACTATTGGCAGTTGCCGGAAAGGAGATCTGCCTGGCTCATACTGCTGCCGGTTTTGTAGCTATACAGGATGCGTGCCCTCATTTAGGCTCTTCGCTCAGCCGCGGAAAAATAAATTACCTGAACGAAGTGGTTTGCCCCTGGCACAGCTACCGCTACGACCTAAGAAGCGGCAAAGAGTGTGACTACCGAACCCGAAATGCCAAAACTTATCCCCTTGAAATCCGGGAAGACGGCCTATACATTGGTCTTCTGGAGAAACAGGAGTAATAGCATGTTCCGGAAATAGGTTTTAGCTTTGTGCCTTTGGAACACGACACATCTATTAGTTAACGTACAAACCTTGAACACAGGAGCAGAAAACCATCAGCGGAAAATCTATTTTATAAGTGGACTTGGTGCTGACTGGCGTATGTTCCAGTTCCTGGAGTTGCCGCAGGATTTGCCTTATGAGCATGTGGAGTGGATTGCACCCTTGTCTGTTCAAGAGTCGCTACAGCAATACGCTCAACGACTAAAGGCTCAGATTACAGCTTCTCAGCCTATTTTGATCGGATTGTCGTTTGGTGGCCTGATGGCGATAGAATTAGCCAAGCTGTTACAGCCATACAAGCTGATTATTATCTCCAGCCTTGCCACGAGCGCGGCACTGCCCTGGTACTACCGCCTTTTGGGTAATCTGAAACTGCAACGGTACGTCCCGCTTAAGCTTCTACAAAGCTTTTTGCCACTGGCACCGTTCTTTTTTGGTGCTCATAGCCCCGCTGAGAAAAAGCTGCTCCGCGAAGTCATTCTGGATATAAACGAGCTTTACCTTCGCTGGTCCCTGGAGAAATTACTCACCTGGCGACATGAAAAGCCTTTGCCCAACCTCTACCAAATACATGGCACAGCCGACAAAGTGTTGCCGCTTCGGCGACGCCCCGGCATGTATATTGTTGAAGGAGGTGAACACTTGATGGTGATGCGCCGAGCATCCGAGATCAGTAAGATTCTACATCAAATTTTAATAGAAAACGCATGAACAAAAACCGTTATCTGGTAAAAACAACTACAGGAGAAGAGGCAGATCTAACCCAGGCCACCATCTTAAAAAGCAATAACCTCTACCCTTTTGGCCAGCACAACTACGCTATTTACGAAACTCCTGAAGGTGTTTTTGTTAAAGCTCTGAATACTGGCGAGAGAGAAATAATGCTTACAAGCTACGAGCTGATAGACGAGACAAGCGCCCGCCAGTACAGCCACCCCTACTTCCGGCAAGATTCCTGATTACCCTTAGAACTTAGCACTTTGGGGAAAAAGCCAGTTTCGGTACCATGACTATGTTGATAATCGGGAGCGGCAATGTGTATAGGAGCACTAATGAAGCGCAGGTGGGAAACTAGTAGTATGTGCTGTGTGCTTTGCTGGTATGGAAGTGGGCTGAAAGGCGACTAGCCTTGTACTACAGCAATTGTAGGGAAATAAAACTAGCGTTTAAAAAGCGGAATAAACTGCACATGTATTTGCATAACCTTTTGGGACAAAAAAAAGGCAAACCGTTTGAGGTTTACCTTTTCAGTATTGCAATAAGGCAATTAGGCATGTCTCCATGTTTGGTTGAATGATTGGTTAGGAATCATGAAAGGTTTAAAACTTTCCTTTTCGGCACTGTAAAAAGAAAAGTACTCTTCCTCACTTAGCTCTTCGCGGAGCGCAATGTGAAATTTGGACAATTCTGGATACATTTTTTCTCTTTCCTGCCGCTCTTCGGGGCTGTCGGGATTGAACTCATAAAAGCTTTTCATTACTTGCAGTTTATTTAAAAATCTGATTTATAAATACTTCGAAAGATAAATTACTCTTTTTTTACATATAAGGTTACTACTAATCTAGCTCTACATAATATAACATTAGATACACCAACTTCTATACTAAAAAAGAGAAGGGCTATACCAAAAAGATATACCCCTTCTCTTTTTTAATTGAAAGTTTATTAAAATAATCTATTAATCTGACAGTTTAGATAATTTGCTGGCACAGTGCCCAATATACTTTTTCTACAAATTCGATTATTATAATTAACAAATAATTTTTATAATAAATCAAATAATATATTTTTTTTGTGTAAAGTTAATTAAATACTTGCCAATTAATTAAGCCATAGCCTTACCTGCTATTTTTTTAACTTCTAAAGGAGCTCTTGCATATTATTTGAGCCCCAGAACTTCCACTCCCTGCTCAAACACAATATCAACCGGAATGCTTTTTTGGCTCAGGCGATCAAGGTCAGCTTGCAATTGCGCACTAATCTGCCCCTGCTCGTTAAGTAGCTTGCTCACACCAGCATAGTCGCCATTGCCCTGCAGCGTCAGAATCAGCTCCGAAAGCTTATTCATGGCTTCCCGCATTTTAACGTAATCTACACGGTATTTACCTGTTTGCTCATCTCTGGAGAAGGCGCCCTGATCTCTGAAAAAGTTGAAGCGCACCATATTGGCTTTACCATGTGCACTTGCCGCTCCGAACCGTACCGACCGGAATATTCCTGCCAGAAAAGTAGTATAGTAATCGTTAAGGTTACCGTCTACTTCGCCTTTTTCGTGGAGCTGCGAGATCATGTAGAGACCCAGAATGTCTGCTTTTCCTTCTTCCAAAGCTGAAGCTTGCTCTTTTAGCGCCTCCCGCACCGTACCTTTCCCGTTTATGGTGTTCTTAATGCCTAAACCATGTGCTACTTCATGAAACATGGTATTGGCAAAAAAGGCATCGAAGGTAACATGCTGCTGCTGATCTGGCACAATAAGCTCGTTGGCAATGGGCACCATAATTTGATCGAACTTAGCCTGCATGGCATTTTTGAGCTGCAAACGGCGCGTACCCTTCTGTAGCTGAACCTCCTCGTCGTTAGGCAGGTTAATGGCAATGGTTTTGCTCCCGGCGTTGCAGTCTCCGGCATAGTACACCACATCGTAGGCATTTAGATCTGCATCGGAGCCTGGCATTTCTTTTTTATAATTGGCTCCTACGGGCAGGCCTTGCTGTAACTCTGGCAGGAAAGCGGCATATTTCGCCAGCTTTTTGCTCCACTCCATGTCTTTTATTAGCACATAGGCTTCGTGGGCCGCTTTGTAGCCAAATAGTTTATCTTCATAAGTCTCGATCGGGCCAATCACCACATCAATGGTATTGTTTTTCATATCCATCCAGGCAAGGTCGCTGGTTTGGTAATTGTCTGTTAGCAATGCCTGGGCGCGCATGTTCAGGTACTTTTTCAGGCCTTGGTCGTCGGCCAGGTTCGCTGCTTTCCGTAGCAAGTCGGATGCTTTCTCTACCTGCTCCCGGAAAAGCACATGGTAGGGCACCGTTATCAGTTTGCCAGCTGGCGTACGACGCAAAAACGTATACTGACTTGTTTTTTCAGGTAGATCGGCTTTTTCGAATTCTTCCTTCGTCATGTCGTGCGGGTAGAAATTAGCTGCATCTGGCTTAGGTCCTACTCCTGCAATAAAAGACTCGTTGTTATTCAGGCGATCCCAAGGGCCGTAATTGATTTTTATAAACTGCCGGGCCGCCTCGTCTGAAACGGCGCTTAACAGAGAGTCTCTTTTGCCATAAGCTTCGTACCAGAACATCTCATCCATTATTTTACCGGCTTCAATCAAAAGCGGAATCATCTGGCGTTCTCGGTCGCTGAGGTTGCTTAGGTCGGCCGTAAGACGAACAGTAGTATACATGCCAAGTTTTTCCTGCAAGTCCGCTGTTGTCTCTGTCTGTACTGTTTCTCCCTCCTGGGCCTCGCCTGTTCTCTGGCTGCTACACCCAAATGTGATAGCCGCCAGCGCAGTGGCTACTAAAATGTGCTTAGATTTCATGCGTGGTAGATAATTGTTTTTTCCAGGAAGGAAGATAGGAAAAATTGCAAGACGGGAAAAATGGTGGCAAGAATAGCCTTAGCTGCTTACTTGATCTCAGTTTGAGCAGAAGAAGACCTTTATAGGTAAGAATAGTAGATCAGTATGCAAGTGACCTTGAGTTCGTTTTACTCAAAATGCCTCTGAAAGGGTAATTTCATTAGCAGAATTTAATATGGCAGTAGATTGCTTGTTGATTGCTAGCTGTTGATTGTTAAATAGCGTAATGGTTAGCAAAGAGCGGCAAGATCTCACAGCATGCGCAGTTACTGCGAGCGTCTGGACGCAGGAGGAGGCGGAGTAACTGCTATAAAAACTTTAAACTCTAGCTTCTAAACTCCTTAAACAACCTCCGGAAGGGCTTTTCCATTAGAAGAATTGGCAATGTGATGCTAAAAAGTAGAATTACCTAAATCTTAAATATCTGCTCCATGAGCACCCACTTTTCGCCTTGTTTGGCCCAGGGCAATGGCTGCTGAAACTTCCACATCAGGGTTTCCCACTCCTGCACCTTTGCATTGGCTGCATCCATAGCTCCTTTTCGCTCAAAGCTAAAGCTATCGTCTGTTTCCATGATCATGAATAAGCGATTGCCGGTACGGTAAATCTCCATGCCGGTAATGCCGCTGCCCAGGATGCTCTCTTTTATTTCAGGCCATGTGTTTTCGCTCTTGTGCCAGTTTTCGTACTCGGCAATAAGGGCTGGATCATCTATAAGGTCGAGGGCTAAACAGTATTTTTTCATGTGTGGCGTTTAGGAAAATTGCTGAGCGCTAATTTAACAAGATTTAGCTAGTGTGTCTCCTCTATTTGGCCACCGTAGCATATTAACCTTTTATTTTTCAGCCTGTATTTTCCAAGATTTTACTTCTTTTTACTCACTGAATTATTCTAAGTACAGCATAAAGCTATTTTGTCGCTGGTTTTACCTTTCGCTTGAGCCAGGCTTCTGGCACCGGCACAATACAAATGTTCATAGAGCGGTTATCTTCTGACAGCATAGCCGATTGAATCTGGATTTTGGTTCCATCGGGGCTGAAGGTTGGGTGCGGGTGATCTGCTGCTGTAGTTTTGTGACCGGCTGTAAGTGTTATCATTTCACTTGTGTTCCTATCGATCAGGTACACACTACGTGAAAAGTCGTCTCCTACTGCCCATCTTCCGTCTGGTGAGCCATGCACGTGCCACAGGCCGCTGCCGCTGGGTGTTTGCCCGGCAATGGTCATTTCTCTGGTTCGAAGGTTTACAATACCCAGGCCGGTAGGTTTTTCGCGTGTGCCGGATGGTCCCCAGCCAACCTCCTGCCCCGGGTTGATCGGGTCGCTGGCGGTGCTGGCGGTTGCTGTTGTACTGCCTGTGCCTACTTTCCGGTGCCCCATAATGGCAAAAGCCACCTCATCTCTGGAGATCACCGCCTCGTGCGTTACCCACTCATAATCCGCCTCTGGGTACAGGGGGCGCAGGCCGGTTCCATCGGCAAGCACCGTCCAGGTGCGTTGCGGAGACTTTCCGCCGGTTTCCCAACAGAACACAATCTCGCCCGGCACCCAAAGGTTAGCTTGTATATGCCCCACCTGAAAAGGCACTGACACCACGTGTTTTAGTTCGCCTGTTTTTACGTTCATGCGGGCCAGGCCAGAAGGACCTGCACCCATATTCCGAGGTCCGAAATTTTCTTCCACTTTTGTATCTTTGGGCAGGTGCCGTCCCGCCTCTTCTCGTCCTACTCTAAAATACACCCATTCTTCATCGGCATCGAGCGCCATGTCGCCCCCTGCTCCCATTTCGGGTGGGGTGGTGCCGCAGATGCGCTGGTAAGTAGAGGCTGCCTTAAGCTTACCTGCTTTACTGTCGGCAAAGAGTTTGGCCAGATCTACTTCCACTATTTCCAGCGGCCGGTTTTCGCGGGGTTGTTCTTCGCTGCCAGCTATGTTGCGCATGTAGTAGAGTTTCATAGACTTTTGTGCAATGTTTAGCATGCCGGAGTAGCCACCTTCAGTTACCTGCACCATTTCGCCGGTTTTTTCGTGCACTGCCAACGCCTCGCCTTTCACCCTGCCAGACCTGAAAATAACCCACTGCCCATCAGAAGTCCACTGCGGGTGCGTGGGGTAGATCTTGGAATCTCCGTTGGGTGTGCTCGTCAGGAAAGTAAGCATGGTGCCGGTTACGGGGTCTTTTACAACCTTTCGCTCCGATGGAAACCGGGTGCCGATCTGGGCTTGTGTGGAGCCAGCCAAAAGTAAGGCAGCGCCCAAAGCAGCTGCATAAGGTAAACGGAATTTCAACTTCATTTCAACATCTTAAGTGCTCCTAAACCAATTAAGCTAGCCAGGAGCAGCGATTCATCATTTTATTAAATTATTCCAATCAAAAAGCCCTTCCAGAGCCAAAATTTTAAAAACTAACGATTGGTTGTTAGATACTTGTCACTAAAGGCTGCTTAATAGCCCATTACAGCACAACAATTAAACTTAGTAAGTTATCGGCAACAAACTATCCTGCAGTATCTTGGTGCTGCCTCAGTCACAGAATCTTATTCAAATTTTACAAGTTAGGCTGCAGCAGGATAGGCTAAATAGAATAAAATATTATCTTAGGTCGCATGCAAGGCTGCTGCTTACCTGATAGCTTGGTTAGTAGCGCCCCCTACACATTTAGGCGGAGAATAACAGACTCAGCATTTTTAATCCATTATCGTATTTTATGAAAGATTCCAGAAGGTTTTTCCTTAGGCAACTGGCAATGGCAGGAGCTACTTCTTTGGTGTCTCCGCTCCTTATGGCGGCTGACGCACCAGCTACCACAGACAAGCGAGGGAACGGATCGGTTATTCTTTTTCAGGGAGATTCTATTACAGACGGAAACCGGGGCCGCAACCAGGACCCCAACCACATTATGGGCCATGGCTATGCCTTCTCCATTGCCAGCCGCGTTGGAGCCGACCATCCAGAAAAGAACCTTCAGTTTATAAACCGCGGCATCAGTGGAAATAAAATAACAGACTTAGAAAAACGCTGGCAAGCTGATACGCTGAACCTGAAACCAAATGTGCTCAGCATACTGGTTGGTGTAAACGATGCAGCCTCTGTAATTGAGCAGAAAAATGCCGTACCCATAGCGCAATACGAATCGGTTTACAGAGCGCTGCTTGACCAAACTAAGCAACAGAATCCTGATATCCTGCTGGTGCTCTGCGAGCCATTTATACTGCCCGTAGGTTCTATTCAGCAGCACTGGCAGGCCTGGCACTCCGATGTTGTGCAGCGACAAGAAGTTGTAAAACGCTTGGCTACCGAATACAAGGCTGTTTTTGTCCCGTTTCAGCAGGTATTTGATAAAGCACTTACAAAGGCACCGGCTTCCTATTGGATCTGGGACGGCATACACCCTACCGTGTCCGGGCACGAACTCATGGCTAGAGAATGGTTGAAACAGGTGAAACGCAAACTACGGTTTATCAGCTAAGGCTCGCTTCAAGTTGTTCATAAGATGGTTTTCTACTCCGCTCCTATGAAATTATTTGCAGTATACTTCCATTCCAAGGCATCGGTGCGGAAAGGAACTGCCGGGAGACCTGCTTTATTGATGAGGTTGGGCATCGCTGCTTCGTTCCAGGCAAAACGGACAAAAGCCGGTTTTTTAACTCCTGCAGCGTATACTACTACTTTATCGCCTTTAATTTCAGCAGTTGCAGGTTTAAACTGGCCATCTGCCCCGGCAATGGTAAACCAGCTCAAAGTTTTGCCATCTCTGCTCTTTAAGCCATCGGCATGATCGAAAGATAAAATAGCTTGCCGCTTTTTTACTTTCATTTCTTTGAAAACAGGTCCCTGGCTTACAACATTCTTTTGGTAATCATTAGCCAAGGCAATCAGAGCCATTCTTCGGCCAATTTCCCATTTGTAAGACGGGTGAATATCGCCCAGGTCATCGACTAAATCTGTTACCACAGCCATAGCGGTATTTGGAATTTTTAAGGATTGTGTTTGCGCTTCCCAGAATTCCGGAAGTGTTTCGGGTGTATGTGGTAAGCGGTCTTTGCGCTTGGTGTACAGGTAAGGAGCAATTAAAACAGAGTAGAAAGGCAGTTGGTCGCCTCCCCACTCCTTGCGCCAGCCTTCAATCAGGGCTTGCATTTTATCAGCGTAGCGCATTCCATCATGGTTAATACAATTGGATTCGCCCTGGTACCACAACACGCCTCGTAAGGCAAAAGGAGCCAGTGGCTTAATCATGCTCCTGTAATTCTTGCCTGGTTCCACCTCGTCTACCTTAAAAGGCTCACTCTGAAGCTCAGCAGAGAAGGCAGGTAGCGTCTTATAGGCCTCGGCGGAGGTCCAGGGCTCTATCCGGCTTCCACCCCACGACGAAGAAATAATGCCTATGGGTACGTTCAGCTCTCTCTGAATATCTTTTGCAAAGTAAAAGCCAATCGCAGAAAACGCCTCCAGGGCCTCACCGCTGCACTCATTCCAACCTGTGGAGGTAACATCGGGCTTGCTCAAGACTTTTTCCACATTAAAAATCCGGATGCCAGGATGCAATTTCGTCATGTCTACAGCGGCACTGTCGATACCTTTGGCTGGCTTTGCATACTTGGGGTGGAGCTTCATGGTATACTCCATATTCGACTGTCCGGAGCATAACCAGACTTCACCAATCAGTAAATTGGTAAGCTGAATGGTATCGCTGCCTGCAATGGTCATAACCTGTGGTTTGTCGTTTGCCTGCATGGCAGGGAAAACAACTTTCCAGGATCCTGCAGCATCCGCTTGAGTGGTTTTTTGCTGCCCTGCAAAGGTTACAGTCACCTGCTCACCTGCCGAAGCCCATCCCCAGATTGGCAATGGCTTCTCCCGCTGCAACACCATGTTATCTCCCAGCACTTTCGGCAACCTAACGGCAGCAGATACAACAGTTTGTGATACAAGAAGTACTAAAAAAACGAGAAGCACTCTTAATTTCATGGCTTGGTATAACATGGTATAAATCGGGGCTATAGCGATAACAAAAACCGAATATAGGATATTTTTAAAGCCCGGGCCAAGATCCTGGTGCAGGTCCGGGTGATTTTTTTAACAGCTAAAAAATATTTTCTGCAAAACTACCTCCGGCAACTGTGGCCTCTGCTTACAATGCCGAGCTGCTGCTACAGCGCTTAAACAGAGCCAGACATGTTTTGCACGTGGCTATTGTGCTATTAGAGTTGCTTTTTCTGCTCTCGGCACGGTAATCGCGGGCCAACATCAAACCTTCCTTTTATTTCGGGCGCATTACTAACAGGAGCAGAAAAGACCGCTTAGTTTTTCCTTTTCTTATAAATGGCAGTGCTATTTGCCTATAAAAAGCTTTTTCCCGAAGGCATCCATTTTAAACAGCTTCTTGGTCGGGTCTAGGGTTGGCCAGCCGGCTTCGTCTAGGTACAGGGGCTTTATGTTCAGCAGCGAGGCCCCATTGGCGGAGCGGGTGTAAGCATGATAAACCATAAAAGTAGTGTCGCCTTCGGCAAAAATGCCATTGTGCCCTCTGCCAGGCTCCTCCTCATCTCCTGCCAACAGCACCGAGTAATAATTGTCGACCCAGCTTTTACCCTCCTTGTTCAGGTAAGGCCCGTGCAGCTTTTTAGAGCGGCCCACCACCATTTGGTAGTCACTTTCTATACCGGCACAGCATTTTCCTCTGGAGGCAAAAATATAGTAAAAAGCTGGTCCTTTTACGATATACACACCTTCTCCAAGGGACGTGGTAAGGGTGGTGAGTTCCGGTTTATCGCTTAGCAGCTTGCCGGTTTTAGGATTAAGCTCAGCTATTCGCAAACCTGCCTTGTAGGAGCCGTACACCAGATACTTCTTCCCGTCCTTGTCGATAAATATATTCGGGTCGATCACGTTCACGCCTTCGCCGCCGTTCTTATAGCTGATCACCTGCCCTTCGTCTACCCACTTATAGGCGGGGTCCTGGGGGTTTAAGGTGGTGTTGGTGGCATAACCTATGCTGGAATTAAAATTCATCCAGGCAGATACGGAGTAGTAAAGGTGGTACTTACCATCGGCGTAATGAATATCCGGAGCCCACAGGTGCCCGTTCTGGTCGGGGATGTCGTGCCGATGCCAAGCGGGTAAGCTGGTAGAGTCGAAAACCCGCCCCGCGTTGAGCCAGTTTATCCGATCTTTTGAAGTTTTTATGGAGATACCGTTTCCGGTGGCAAAAATGTAATAGGTATCGCCCTGCTTTATCATAACAGGGTCGTGCACGCGCAGATCGCCGGAGAGACCGTTGTTTTGCCGTGGCAGTTGCTCGGTCCGCTCCTGTGCGAACAAGTTTTCGTTTAAGATCACGAGTACAAGCAGGAGTAAAATTCTTTTGAGGATGTGCATGCTGGTTTAGCTTGATTTTTTAAATAAGAAACAAATTGCGCCTCCTTTACATGGCTAAGTTGCCGTTCAGCTTTTTCACCTGCCCTGGTTTTAGCTGCAGGTCTATGGTTTTATCGCCGTACCTTATTTTAGTCGCTGTTCCGGACACACTTTTAATACTTACCCAAACCAGTTTGCCGCCTTTCCACTCCATATCCACTTCAAACCCGCCTCTGGCCCTAAGACCTGTTATTTTTCCATCTTTCCAGACATCGGGGAGGGCAGGCAGCAGGTGTATAAAGCCTGCGTGACTTTGCAGCATCATTTCGCCCATACCGGCTATGCCACCAAAGTTGCCGTCTATCTGGAAGGGTGGGTGCGCGCAAAAAAGGTTGGTATACGAGCCTCCGCCGGTGGAGTATTCTGTTCCTTCCACTCCCGTAAGGTGCAGCAGGTTACGGATCAGTTTGTAAGCGTGGTTGCCATCGTGAAGCCGGGCCCAAAAGTTAATTTTCCAGGCAATACTCCATCCTGTTCCGGCATCGCCTCTTCTTTGCAGCGTTTTTTTGGCAGCATCGGCGAACTCAGGTGTGGTGATGGGTGAAATCTGACGCCCGGGGTGCAGCCCAAACAGGTGCGACACGTGCCGGTGCTCCGGGTCCTCGTCTTCCCAGTCTTTGTACCACTCCTGCAGGTTGCCTTTCTTGCCTATCTTCAGCGGGTAAAGTTTGCTTTGTTTCTGCTCTATCAGCTTTCTGAATTCGGCATCGGTGCCCAGTGTTTCAGAGGCCTCTATCAGGTTCGTGAACAAATCCCATATAATAGACATATCCATAGTAGAAGCTACTGAGATGCTGCCTTTCTCACCGTTTTCGGTAATAAAAACATTTTCAGGAGAAGAAGACGGAGCTGTTACGAGGTAACCGTTCTTGTCTTCTACCAGCCAGTCGAGGCAGAAAAGGGCGGCCTCTTTCATGAGGGGGTAAGCTGTTTTTTCCAGAAAGGCGCGGTCGCGGGTGTAGCTGTAATGCTCCCAAAGGTGCTGGCTTAGCCAAGGGCTACCCAACGACCAGTTCGCCCACATGGGATCTCCCTCGCCTAAGTTGCCTACCGGGTTGGAGGTAGCCCAAATATCAGAATTATGGTGCACGGCCCAGCCACCGGCATCATAAAAGTTCTTAGCTGTTTCGCGGCCAGTAACGGCCGTGTTTTGGATAAGTTCCAGAAAAGGCTGGTGCATTTCGGAAAGGTTTGCCATTTCGGCTGGCCAGTAATTCATCTGGGCATTGATGTTGGTGGTGAAGTTACTGCTCCAGGGCGCGCGCAGGTACGGGTTCCAGATGCCCTGCAGGTTGGCTGGAACACCACCAGGCCGTGAGCTGGAAATAAGCAGGTAGCGGCCATACTGAAAATACAGCGACTCCAGCGCTGGATCATCGCCTCCATCGGTGTAGCGCATCAGGCGCTCCAGGGTGTTCTTCTTCACTTCCGGATTGTTGTTGAGCGAGAAGCTGACGCGGTTGAAGTACTGCTGATAATCTTTGATGTGTGCTTTTTTAATCACATCGAAGCTCTTCGGGAAAGCCTTGTTTAAATACCCCTGCGCCAGCGCCGACTCATCCTTGCCATCCTTGTCAGGGCAGGTATCGAAGCCGTTGAAACTGGTCGCCATTGAAATATACAGCACTACTTCAGTAGCACCAGTCACGTGTATACCGGCTGCGTCTGTCGTTACCTTGCCGTCTTTATGCTTTGCTTTCAGGCGAAGCTCATAGCGCATGCCATTGCAGTTATCGGCCTCATCGTACAACACGGGTTCATCGGAGCTCACGTAGCTCGGATCTGCCTGCGAAGGCGCCTCCCCTTTCATGACCAGTTCCTGTTTCCCTGCCGCTGCCAGCTGGAAACGTAACTGGCTTTTTGTAGAGGCATCGAAATTGAGTTGGCCTTTTTTATTTGCTTTCAGGCGCATCACCAGCACCTGGTCTGGGGCGGACGCCAGTATTTCGCGGGTGTACTCGGTGCCATTTACGGTGAAGCGTGTAAGGGCAGTAGCCGTGGCAATGTCCAGCTCGCGGTAATAAGCAGTGGGCTCACCCTGGAAATGATGCTTGATCAGAAGATCGCCTAAAGGCATGTACGACTGCGTGTAGAGGCCCTGCAATTTTCTGCAAAGCTCTTGAGCCGTTTTGTAATCTTCTTTGAACAAGGCCTCGCGAATTTTTGGCAGGTACTGGGCTGCTTCCGGATTTGGGTTCAGGTTGGCAGGGCCTCCAGACCACAGCGTTTCCTCGTTCAGGTGAATGAGCTCTTCCTGCGCCCGGCCAAACACCATGGCACCTAAGCGGCCATTGCCAACAGGCAAGGCATCTGTCCAGATTTTGGCCGGTTGCTCATACCAAAGTTTCATGTCCGATGGCTGTGCGTTGGCAACAGCACATATGCTGACCATGAAAATTACCAGAAGTAAGTTTTTTATCATAAATAGCTGTTGCAGGAGGTCGGTCTCCTTATGAGTTTTAATTGAAATGGAATTGTATGCCGCAATGCTGGTGCTACCGAACTGGTTCTGCACCAAAACAAAACTCCCCTTGCCCGCATTTTACTTTCGCAGCCTATTGGTAAAACAAAAGCAGATGCGTTTGACTTAAATTAAGCGTCTGTGCACCTGATCACTATCCTGCCCTATCATGGTTTGCACAGGATTGTTAAACCAGGAGTGAAAATAACGAACGGTAGGTAACCAATTCCCTAAATTACCATTATGTTCTGAAAGTAAAAGCCTCATGCAAAAAAGAGCAACAGCAATTATTCTAATGAAATTTGCCTTCCGGAGGCTTTTATAAGATTTTAGATGCTAGACTTTACTTATCAGACTTTTTTCTCTGGAGTGGCTTTGCTTCAGCTGCTTTGCCCACAAGACGCTCGCAGGGGTTGCGCACGCAATGAGGTCTTGCTACTATTTACCCCGACAACCATTTAACCATTTAACAATTAAGCCTTTTAACAATCATCAACCTGCAACCAAATTACTCTAATGAAAACAGCCTTCTGGAGACTTCTTTAGTGCTTCAGGTTATAGGGTGTATGCGTCAGGAACCGGAGTTTAGGCAACAAAAAAGCCGCTGCTTCCTAAGAAAGGAGTCAGCGGCCGGAAATGAAATTCAGGGATGCGGGTGAAGAACTAAAACAACCCAAATAATTCGCTCTGAATACGCTCTATGATGGAGCCCAGGTCATCGGGATTGGCAACAAAGTCCATGTTATTTACATCTACTACCAGCAGCTTTCCTTGGTTATAGGTGCTCATCCAGCTGTTATAATGCTCGTTGAGGTTGCGCAGGTAGTCCAGCCGGATGTTGTTTTCGTACTCACGGTTGCGCTTTTCTATCTGTCCGATCAGTTTTGGCAGGTCTGCTTTCAGGTAAATCATCAGGTCAGGCGCTTTTACCATGCTGATCATCGACTGAAAAAGAGCAAAGTAGTTGTCGTAGTCGCGGGTGCTCATCAGGCCGGACTGGTGCAGGTTCTTGGCAAATATGAATGCATCTTCATATATAGTACGATCCTGGATAACATGGCCAGACTTAGCCTGTATTTGCTGCACCTGGTTAAACCGGCTGTTCAGGAAGTACACTTGCAAGTGAAACGCCCATCGCTCCATATCCTCATAGAAGTCTTTGAGGTAAGGGTTGTTCTCTACGGCCTCCAGGTACAGGTCCCACTTAAAATGATGCGCCAGCTTGGTCGCCAGTGTTGTTTTGCCGGCACCTATATTGCCAACGATTGCGATGTGCATACTTTAAACTTTTGAATATTACGGGCTGCAAATTTAAAACATTTTTAGCAGAACTTGCCGCTCACTTCTGCTTTAGCCAAAGAACCTTCAACAGCTCCCACAGCCCCCCCATTTGCCGTCAAAAACCAAAACTCCACTTTAAATCAGGCGTAAAAACTACTTTACCAAACATGTAAGGCTATGACAAAAGGACACAACCAAGGCAACGACAACAAGAGTCGGCCTCAGGCAGAAAACAAACAAGAGCAACACAAAGGGCAAAACCGTCACATGACCGACCAGCAGAAGAAAAAAGGTCCGCAAGGTCGCCATGAGGAAGAAGACCAGTCGGGAGGCACTAAAGGCCAGAACGCTATTTAGAAAATAACCGAACCAAAAAGCCCCGGCTGCGTTGTGCAGCCGGGGCTTTTTGGTTCTAATGACTTGTATAGCGAGCGAACAGGCCTTGGTCTCTAAACTCTAAAAGTAGCTCCGGAAGGCCATTTTCATTAGCAGAATGGCTTAGCGCGCCTGCTTAGGCTGGCAAAGGTTAATTGCTGTTCTGCTTGCGGTTTTCAAATTTGTCTTTTACATCGCGGCTCTTGCGCAGGGTATTAAACTCTACCTGCAAAGCGGCAATTTTCATTTTATCACCGTTTGGCAGGGCATCCAGCACAAGCTCTTTCCGGTCAGACAGTTGCAGGTACACATGCTCGGCATAGTCCCAATCGCGGAGGCTCCAGCGGGTACGGCGGGCTCTCACCTGCTCCATAAAATAGACATACCGGTCGCGCAGGTCTATCATACGGATGGCTTTGATGTTATTGGTTCCGGTTAGCTCCCTCTCCCATCGGGCAGCCTCTTCGCGGTTGAGGGGCTGGCCGTAAGCCTCCTCATTCTGCTGTTCCATGTCGTGGTACTGGCTTTTCAGCTCACCGTACTCCTGCTTGGAATTGTCGGAGAGTTTACTAGCATTCTTATCCAGCTTTTCGGTACGGGTAAAAAACTCTTGCTTTATGGCCGGCCATTCTGCACGTGTCACGCTGTCGGCCTGGTTTGCCTTTTTGATTAACCAAGCTCTTAAATCGGCCACATCTTTCTCTAGTTGCGCCTTGCCCTGCGCCTGCACGCCGGCTCGGGTAAGCACAAAAACCAGCACCAGGGTGAGTTTAAACAGTATTTTCATGTAGTTCTTTCGTTTTAGTCGTGTATGCTTTCGGCTTACATGCATAAATATTATGCCAGAATATATAGAACAACGCTAATAGAGCCTGCAAAGCCAATGAGGCAAGCTTTGCTTTTAACGATAACATAACGCCAGCTCCCTAAATTATTTTATACTTTTTAGCACAACTCACGTTTAAATCTCAAAAGACGAAAGCATACACCACCAGTGCAGCCGCTCGTTTTCGTCTCCTTCCACACCTATTTTTAATTACCTTCAAAACTTGTACATGAGAGATAAAAGAGGCAGCCAGCAAGAAACTGTTGTTTCGATTACGAATAACGACCAGGTAACTTTGAGCGTGGACAAGTTCCCGTTCAAGACTACGCTTAGCCTGTCTACGCTTATCTCCTACTGGGAGACGAAGGTTGACACCGACCCTAACTGCAATGTGGCCCGTGTGATAGAGTTAGCTACCCTCTTGCGCCAGACACCGGAGCTGCTGGAGCCGATAGAGGATGTATCGATCATCGACAAACATATTAACACCATCGACATTCTGATGGAAGACATTTTTCCGAGTGCGCTTTGGGAAAACGACCTGAAGGCGGTGGTGGTGCCTTTCCAGTTCGAAAGCTTTTATGCCACGCCGAAACTTGAGGAGATGAAGCTGCTGGGTGGTGGCAACTATACCGAAAAGCTGAGTATCGACCCCAAAACGTTGCTTTTCAGACAAACCATATCGGCGTATACCATCATTCTGGAGAAGTTTTACAATGCGAACTTCGAAGTTGACGAACCGTTTATTTTCACGGTAAAAGATAAAATAAGACGGCTGGAGCGGCACTACAAGCTAAGCATAGACCTTAAGTTTATGGAAGTAAATGTGCTGGGCGAGCTTAAACAGCTGAGCGATGCTGAAATAAATTTCCTGATAAACCGCTACAACGACCTGGACCTGTGGATGGAAAAGCTGCCGCCACAGAACTTTGAGTTTACCGGCTTTGCTATCTACGATTTTACGGATGTAACCACCGAAGAAACTATATCATCGCTCCGTTACGATCTGCTTGAGAAAGGATCTGTAAACTCTCCCGAAAGCTTTGAAAGCCTGCAGCAAAAGCTGCGCGTGCTTTTTAGTCTACCGGACCTGCAGCTGGGCCTGATCACCTGTCCCGCTATTAATGATTTCGACACAACCTATGCACGCAAACTCTGGAACGGTCTTGTGCTGAACAAATCGTGCTCAGAAAAAATGGATGACATTACCAACTCTATTTACGAGCCGGTAATGCGCCTGGGGCACACAGTTATAGTCGAGGACCTCAACCTGTTTCAGCACCCCACCGGAGTTGAACAGAAGCTGCAGCAAGCTAAAATAAGGAACCTGATTGTGGCACCGTTAAACTACAACGGCCACATTATAGGCATGCTGGAACTGGCTACGCCCATACCAGGCGAACTAAACGCCCTCACCACTATCCGTTTAAAAGAAATTCTGCCACTTTTCGCGCTTGCCATGAACCGTGGCCTGGATGAGCTTCGCAGCAGTATTCAGAACATTATAAAAGAGAAATATACTGCCATACATCCTATTGTAGAGTGGCGCTTTACAAAGGCGGCAATAAACCTGCTCGAGAAGCGGGAGCGAAATGTAAGTTCAGAGATCGAGCCCATCGTTTTTAAAGATATTTTCCCCCTCTACGGTGTTTCTGATGTAAGAAGCTCGGCCTCAGAGCGAAACAAGGCCATACAGGGCGATTTACTCGACCAACTTACGCTGGCTAAAGATGTAGTGCTGGCCGCCAAAGACAACCTGCAACTTTCTATTCTGGATGAGCTAATTTTTAAGATAGACAAATATTCGCAGAGCATTATGCACGAACTGGTAACAGGAGACGAAGGCCTGATAGTGGATTTTCTACGGTCCGAAATAGAGCCTTTATTCGACCACTTCCTGCAACGCAATCCTGCCACTACCGGTCCTGTTGCTGCATACCGCCAAGCCATCAACAATCCCTCAGGAGCGGTATATAAAAAGCGGAAAGCCTACGAAGAAAGCCTTTACCTGATCAACGAAACCATTTCCTCTTTTCTGGAAAGAGAAGAAGCCAAGGCGCAGGAGATATTTCCGCACTACTTCGAAAAAAATAAGACCGATGGCCTGGAGTACAACATCTACATTGGTTCTTCGCTGCTCAACACAGGCACATTTGAGCCGCTTTACCTCAAGAACATGCGCCTCTGGCAGCTCATGCTTTCCTGTGAAATAGCACGCCGTATACAGAACCTGCGCGCCAACCTCAAACTGCCCCTCGAAATTACACAGCTCATACTCGTGCACAGTACGCCTATTTCTATCCGGTTCAGGCTCGATGAGAAGAAGTTTGATGTAGACGGTGCAAATAACATTCGGTACGAAATTCTGAAAAAACGGATCGATAAAGCGACCTTGCTCGGATCTGAGGAAAGACTCACGCAGCCCGGCACTATTGCGATTGTGTACACCCTACAGCGCGAGGCGGAGGAATATATGCGCTACATAGAGTTCTTACAGTATGAAGGCTACATCAGTAAAGAGGTAGAGCACCTGGAGCTGGAAGAAATGCAAGGGGTGCAGGGGCTGAAGGCGCTCCGTGTAAGCATCAACTTTAAAGAGCAACTCCGCCACGACATAGATGCTGGTGACGAGTTGCTGGCTATTGCCAAAAATGCAACTTTAAATTAACTAAGACCAACTGTCTTATATTCAAAATATCCTATAGTGTAAATTTTTAAAAACTTTTACCTAAAATTTCCGTTGCTTACAAAATTTAAATAAACACCTGTTTTACAGTTATTTAAACACGCTAAACAACAATCTGAGTGTAAACAACAAAAACAAATCAGTTACTTTTTTAGCAGCAAGTGCAATTATTTTTAAAAAGAGAGCGTTCACCATAACAACGACCAGTAATACGTACCGGTCTATCTTTTTATATTCACCATTCAACTTTCAACTTTTAGCCAAATGAAATTGAAGAACAGTATTTTGCCAGCTATGCTACTATTTGGAGCTGCTGCGCTATCCTCGTGCGAAAAAAATGAGCGGGAATCAGTAGAACCAGCTTTCGAACAAGGAAAAATTTCGCACGTGCTGGCGGACTCTGCAGAGGTAACCACTTACAACTTTGCAGGAAGCCAGATTGCCCAGGTAAACCATTTTAACCCGAAATCCGGAGAACTGGAGACCTATGAGCAGTACACCCGCGACAACAAAGGCAAGCTTGTGAAGTTAAGCACCTACCTGGGAAACTCTAAAACCCTGCTTACAGAGCAGCAGTTTGTTTACAACCAGAAAGGCGACCTTGCCAAAACTAACACCGCCTATTATGCTGGCGGACAGTTAGAATACACCTCTTTTGCTACCTTTAGCTACTCCGACCATAAGCTTAAGTCTAAAACGGTTTATGAAGGAACCGACCAGGACAGCACTACCTCCAGAGTAAAATCTTATTATGAGTACGAAGTGCTTCCAAACGGTAACTACAGCCAGGAAAAGCAGTTTGTAATAGACGAAACAGGAGAGCCTAAGCTTTACTCTACCACCACCTACTCTTACGACTCACACGAGAACCCATTCCATGATTTTGCAGAGCCAGGCAGCATCAGCAGCCCCAACAATGTAATTAGCTATGCTACGCTGGTGCACAGCACCAACAAAACATATACGGTTAGCTACGCCTACAAATACAACGAACACGGCAAAGCCATTAGCATGACCACCAAAGGAGCCAAAGGTAAATCCGAAACACTTACGTTTGGCTACGGCAGCTAAGCCTTTATAAGTTGGCCATGCGCCAGCAAATACACAGTAACCGGCCCAGGCAGGTTGCTCCCAAACGTGGCTCTGCAGCAGCAGGGCCACGTTTTTTGTTTACTACCTAATCCATTATTGTGTACAACAGGAACTCTACCGGCCGAAAACAGTATATTTGTTCAGAATTAACTAAAACCAAGATGGCAAAAACTAAAATTACAGTTAACAACAACGGCTCGCTACGTGTAGAAGGCGAATTTGAAATAGTAGATAAAAACGGCAACGTGTATGATTTAGGAGGCCGCGAGCTTGTTTCGATTTGCCGCTGCGGCATGTCTCAGAACAAACCATTCTGCGATGGCTCCCACAAAGGCCATTTTGAGCATGAGGCAGTTGCTTTTAACCTGCCACCAAAAAAATAACATTATTCTGCGCGCAGCGGCTGCCGTTGTCTAGTTAACCCACTTGTTATGGCATTACGACTTGTTACCATCGCCACCTTTAGCCAACCCACCGAGGCCCATATCCTAAAAGGCCGCCTGGAGTCGGAAGGCATTCCCTGCTACCTGGGCGATGAGCATATTGTAGGAGCTCACCCGTTTTACTCTGTGGCAGTGGGCGGAGTAAAGCTGCAAGTGGAAGAGCAACACGCAGAAGAGGCGCGTGAGTTGGTAAATCGTATCCAATCTGGCAGAGGGCACCTCGATGCGGACGAAGACATAGAACTGGCGCCACCCATGCAACAGCATGAGCCAGCAATGCTTTGCCCCATCTGCGATTCTGATCATGTGCGGGAAGAAAACTATTCTAAAACTGTTTTCTCCTTTTCTTATTTACTGCTCGGCTTTCCGCTGCCCTTTTTTAACAGAAAGTTTAAGTGCTACGACTGTGGCTACACCTGGAAGCAAAAAAAATAGGCTGGCAAAAAATTGCCAGCCTATTTCGCTACCTGTTACTGCGCTAAGTACCCGGTTATTTTGAAGCCAGTTGCTCCATAATCCGAACATACTCTCCTCGGGCAACTTCAGGCGGTGTGCCTTTGAGTTTAAACCAGGCATCCCATTTCGCAATGCTCTTAAAGTCGAACCCGCCCGGACGTTCTGCACTTACGTCTCCCTCGGTGGCCTGCTTGTACAGGCCATACAACTGCAACAACACTTCATTAGAAGGACGCTCTGTCAATGTCTTCGATTTTGCTACGGCATTTTCAAATTCTTCTTGCGTAACCATATTGTATTATAATTTTTTCCGAGGTAAAGTTACAATTTTTTTATGCTTGGCGCGCATTTTTTAAAAATTTGATATGTGAAGCAAAAACATAACCTGCCCTTTAGATTATTCTTGGTTTAAACATTATTTAGAGCTTTTGCACGCGTCCGCATGCTTTGCCTCCTCTTTAAACTCCTAAAAAACAGTTGTTACTTTAAAGCTAAATCAGCGCTGGTTAAACAGAACAGACTTTAGTCGCGTTTAGTACATTGTCCTGTTGCAGCACCAGAAACGACATCTGGTGAAGGGTCTCAGGGAGCAGCACTTTAACATAGCCGACATGTCAAAAAACGCGTTCAATTATTCTTTAGATTTTGATAAGGTAGATTTCAGAGTGCACCCAGAACTGTACCGTGTGGGAGTAGGCGAGCAAGGCGTTCTGCTGGTGCAGCCCTACAAATCGGAGATCTTGCCGCACTGGAGGTTTAAAACAGAAGAAATAGCAAAAGAATCGGCAGAAAAGATTTATGCTTTATTCGAAGAGTACCTGCAGGCTAATGATTTTGTGGGGGCAGATATGGCTCGTAAGTACCTGCAGATGGGCTTTACAAGAGCCAGAAGGTATGCCAACCATAAGAGCGGTAAGAAATATGAAGATGACGGCAAAGAGAAGGATCCAGCCTTAGCGTACCCTTATTCTTCCGGAAGTAAAAACAAAGGTAACTCCATTCGTTCGCAGGAGCAGGATGCCCTTACCAACGAAAAGGCTAAGGCTGCAGCCATTTTTAAAACCTACTGGTTTAAAGCCAAAGACAATCCTACTTATCTGCAGCAAAAAGAGGCTTTCAAAAAACAGTATTACACCTGAGACATGGAGAACCCTAGCCCCGCCAGCGGCTAAAATGCCTCCGGAAGGCTATTTTCATTAGAATAATTTGGTTACGCTGTGGAATTGAAGTTTTTATTAAGGCTACATCCGAACCACTACTCCCCTACTTTCAGCACAATTTTACCGAACTGCTTACCGGCCTCCATATACCGCATAGCCTGCTCCGCTTGTTCCAGCGGAAAAATGCAATCGACTACAGGCCTCACCTGATGCTCCTGCACAAAGGCTGCCATTTGAGCAAAATCCTGGCTGGTGCCCATGGTGCTGCCAAAAATAGAGAGTTGTTTCCAGAAAATCTCGGCAGGGTTTAGCTGCCCCAGCATGCCGGTAGTGCCACCGTAAAGGCCAATGCGCCCACCTGGTTTTGCCAGCTTCACCAATTGCACAAAGCCTTCGCCTCCTGCTCCATCTATGCTCACATCAAAGCCTCCCACCTGCGCTTTCAGCTCTTTCCCCCAGTTTGGCTGTCGGTAATTAATGCCGCCAGCGGCACCCAATGCTTTGGCTCGTTCCAGTTTTTCTTCGGAACCAGACGTTACCCACACCTCTGCCCCGGCGGCCACAGCAAATTGCAAAGCCAACAGAGCCACACCACCTCCCACACCCGTAACCAATACCTTCTCACCGGCCTGCAGCCCACACTTGCTAAACAATGCCCGGTAAGCCGTAACGCCAGCTAAAGGCAATGCCGCAGCTTCCTCAAAACGCAGGTGCTCCGGCTTGGGGTGCAAGTTGGCAGCGTTAACTTTTACATAATCGGCAAAGGCTCCGTCTTGTGGCATGCCGAGCACCTTAAAATCTCTTGACTGCACCTGCGGGTTGTCGCCCCAGTCGGTAGTAGGATCTATTAGAACTTCTCGCCCCAACCAATCTGCTGCCACGCCTTCTCCTAATGCTTTTACCACGCCAGCGCCATCGGAGCCAAGCACTGCCGGATAATCTTTTGTAAAGTACTTGCCGTATTGTATCCATACATCCCGATGGTTCAGGGCGGCAGCCTTTACCTGTACCAGCACTTCTCCGGCAGCCAGAACAGGTTGTGGCTTCTCTACCAGCTCAAAAGGCTTGTTAATTCCTTCCAGATTAATAGCTCTCATATCAACAGATTTTGATTTCTCCTATTTTTATCCAAATATAGAAGTTTAAACCAGACCCGAAAGTCGGCCTGATGTTGGCTATTCGTTTTCAAGCACTTAACTTGCAATGTTAACTTAGTATATTCAATGACTACATTATACAGCATACGCTCCGCCTCCGAAGCCGACATTCCTGCCATACAACAACTGGCAGAAGCCACCTGGGAGCCCACCTACAGTAAGATACTGACGCAGGAACAGATTACCTACATGTTTGGGCTTATTTACACAGAGAAAGCGCTGCTGCAGCAAATGAAGGAGGGCCAGAAGTTCATGCTGCTGCAGGAACAGGAACGGCCCATAGGCTTTGCCTCTATATCGGAGAAAGATGTTGCGCAACAAGTTTACAAGCTAAACAAGATTTACCTGCACCCTCACTACCAGGGCAAAGGACTTGGCAAAGTGTTGCTCAGCAGTGCCGAAGCAGCTGCCCTTACACACGGCGCCCAGGTACTCGACCTAAACGTGAACCGGCACAACCGTGCCCTGCACTTTTACCAGGCCTGCGGCTACACATTATTGCAAGAAGTAGACATTCCTATCGGGCCATTCTGGATGAACGACTATATTTTGCGAAAGAAACTCTACTAAAAACTCTTGCAATTATGCCTGCAGCCGCCGCTGCCTGGCATTAAATTGATATGCATGGTAATTGAACTCATGCACCACGCATCACCAAAATGCCTCCGGAAGGGCATTTTCATTAGAATAATTTCATCAAAAGAAAGCTAATTTCAAATGATAAATTGCGAAAGGAGGCTACAGAGCGAACACCTTTGCCAGGTGCACCCCTTTACGATTTTTTGTTTGAGCGTTCAGCGAGTGGGGGTGCAGGGGCCCCCTTTAGACAAAATCGTCTTGCTTTTTTGGTTCTTTTTGTATCAAGACAAAAAGAACCAAAAAAGCCAGCAATACAATGACTACACTCCGCTGTCACAGCTTAACAAGTGGCTATGCGAACTTAGACTAAAAGCTAATAGCGACTGCTAAAAAGTTAAACCGTTGGCATGAAAGTACGAGCTACAAGCTCGCACTAGCGAGAAAACAAATAGCTATAGCTAACACCTTAGCAGCAGCTATGTGAGCTTAGACCAAATATTACTAGCAGCCATTGCTAATGCATCTCGCCCACAAGATCCTTTCAGGAGGACAAGTAAATAAGCGAAGCGAAAAATCAGATGAGAATAGAAGTCAGTGGGTAACAAAAGTAATTGCTCCTATTGGCATAAAATAAAAAAGGCAGCCTAACCAGCTGCCTTTTCCTTTGTCGTTTCCGCTGTATAAAAATAAAATGCTATCTGTGGGCAATCGGGTCAGGGTTATTGTCTTTGTCGCCGGTTACGTAGCCATCAGTCTGGATGCTGCCCAACAGCAGGAGGCCAGCTACGTGTGGAGAAGCCATAGACGTACCGCTGATGGTGCTATAGCCACCGCCTTTCCAGGTCGATTTAATGTTAACCCCAGGTGCGCAGTAATCTATTGGCGGATTGCCGTAGTTAGAGAAGCTGGCAAACACACCTGCGCTGTTCATAGCAGAAACTGTGTATACATTGGCATGGTTCACGCGGGCCGGAGACGAGTTATTGGCATCGGCGCTCTCGTTGCCAGCTGCCAACGCAAACTTAACGCCTTTGGCCGCAGCTGCCAGCACGGCATCGTCGAGGGCCTGCGACACCGGACCGCCCAGGCTCATGTTGGCAACGTCGCCTGCCTTGGCGTTTGCTGCCACATAATCTACGCCAGCAATTACGCCGGAATAGGCACCGCTGCCTTGTGAGTTAAGCACTTTTACGGCTACCACCGTAGCTCCATGAGCCACACCCACTACGCCAATAGTATTGTTAAGCGCAGCAATAGTACCAGCCACGTGTGACCCGTGCCCATTGCCATCGTCGGCATCGCGGGCATCTTTGCCAGATGTAATAAAGGTTCTGCTTCTGCTTACATCCACTTTCAGGTCTGGGTGGTCGAGGTCTATGCCGGAGTCTAATACCCAGGCCGTTTTACCTGTGCCATCGCCATAACCCACGCGGGTTACGCCCCAGGGTACTTCCTGCGAAGAAGAACTGCCACCTCCTCCTGTACCGGGCTTGGCCAGCGCAAACATTCTGTCTGGCTCTATATAGGCCACACGGTCGTCTTTGCGCAGCTGGTTTACCTCAGCTGCCGATAACTCTGCCGACACACCCAGAATAGCCTGCCCGAAAGCCTGCTCAATTTTTGATTCGCCGATGCTGTGCGAGGAGAGAATTGCCTGCCCCATGATGCGCACCATTTCCAGGCGCTTCTCGTAAGGAGCATGCTGGTCCAGCCTGAGTGTTCCATTGTTAAAGACCACAATATATTTCCCCTGAATTATGGCGCCGTTCTCACTTCCTGCCTGCAAGGTTTCTATAGGATCCTGTGCTTCCGCTGGTTCGTCGGTGCAGGATGTAAAGCTAAATGATGCTGTCGTAACTGCTGCACCCATTAGGGCTGCGCGCAAAATGTTACGCGATAGTAACGTTTGTTTCATACTTGGTTTTAAGATGTGAATTGTAGAAAAATTTAAATTTTTCAGAGGAAACGATTTTTCAAAATACCAAACATAAACCTAATTAACAAGCCAATTATCCTTATTATTTAAAAATTAAACTATTTACCCCCCTCCTGAAATATCAATTAAATCTAATATATTCAATCCTCTTTACCAGAAAACTTAAGTCATGTTCAGGCATTGTTATTATTCTCTGTTTTCCAGGCTGTTATAAGATCAATATAAACAAGGTTTAATGCGCTTTATTGCAACACATAACCTGCCGCTGCAACCACTTGGGGGTGTGCGTGCGAATATTATTTGAATTTTGTAGCTTAGAGCATCACTTATGCGTTGTACTGCTATGGCTACTATATCTGGTATTGGAAATTTTGCGGTAATCCTGTGTTTGTGTTTTGCCTCGGCCTGTAACAGCGGCCAAGACAAAGCCACTGAACAGGCAGAAGCACCGCCCACACCCGACGAACAACTACAGGCTACCACCTCCGACAATGTGGTGGAACTGCTGACTGCCTACGGAAAAGAACATCCCGATAGCATTGCGATTATCAGCACCCGTCATGGCGATATCAAAGTACGCCTCTACCACGACACGCCTTTGCACCGGGCTAACTTTGTGAGGCTCACAAAGCTTGGCTTTTACGACCAAGGCGAATTTTACCGGGTGCTGGAGGGCTTCGCGATTCAGGGCGGCGACTCCGATGATCGCACCATGAAGCAGGGCGTTTACAAAATTCCGCAGGAGTTCAACCCCAAGTACTTCCACAAGCGAGGCGCTCTGGCAATGGCTCGTTACGGAGACGAAAAGAACCCCGAAAAAGAATCCTCATCGCATAACTTTTATATTGTGCAGGGCAAGCCAAAAGCTAAATACGAACTGCAGGCCTTTGAGCAGCAAAAAAACATGAGCTACACACCCGAACAAACCGAGGTGTACTTAAAAGAAGGCGGTGCTCCCAGCCTCGATCAGGAATATACAGTGTTTGGCGAGGTAATAGAAGGAATCGAAGTAGTAGATAAGATAGCAGCCGAGCCTGTAAACAGCCAGAAGTGGCCTAAAGAGATTGTGCCGCACAAAATAAGTATGGCAAACGGCGCTATATAATATTGAAGCAATATTGCTAAGCCCAGCGCAATTCCGCTAATGAAAATGCCCTTCCGGAGGTAAAAACATATCTGGCGCTGCTACTCGTTTTTATTTCTGATATTTGTGCGGCTGAACTTAAACAGCCTGAAAAGAGTAGTTTATACCATGAGCAAAGGATTTGATATACCCGATAAAGTAATTTATGTGTGCACGGGCAGCAAGTGCAAAAAAAAGGGCGGCAAAGACATAGCCCGCATGTTCCGGTCTATGATTAAAGACATGGGCCTTAAAAACACAGTAGAAATTGTAAAAACTGATTGTACCGACCGCTGCGATTTCGCGCCGGTTATGAGCATGCAACCCGATAACGCCTGGCTGCACCACGTAAACGAACGGCAGGCGCAGCAGGCCTTTCAAGACCACATTATAAACTCCAGCAAGTCATAAAAAAAGCCTGTGGATTGCTCCACAGGCTTTTTTTATGACTAAGGTGTTAAACCCTAATCTTCGTATGTGTCTTCGTAAGTGATTTTAGGAACCCGCTTGTCAATTTCATACAAGCCTGTTCCTTCTTCCCCGATTACATCGAAAAGCTCGAGGGCGCGGCGCGCTACATATTCTTCTTCTATCTGCTCCTTCAGGAACCACTGAATGAAAGAGAACGTCACGTAATCCTTAGATTTCTGGCAACGGTCTGCAATGCGGTTAAACGACTGCGTAACGGCAATTTCTTGCTGCAGCGCCTGCTCAAACACACCTCTAAAGGTATCATACTCTATTTGGGTATTGGTAATGGACGGCGATATAGCTCTGCCACCCATGTCCGACACATATTTGAAAAGGCGCAGCATGTGCTCCCGCTCCTCGTCAGATTGCTTTTTAAAGTAACCGGCGCTAAAATCGAAGCCATTACGGTCGCACCAGGCCGACATAGCCAGGTACATGGCAGATGCCTCCGCCTCCATTTTGATCTGATCGTTCAGAACTTTTTCTATTTCTTCGGTCAGGGATGTTCTAAGCCTAAGTAAATCCTTCATAAGGTTGAGGTAATTTTAATTCATGAAAATATTAGGAGTGCCTTCCAAAAAGGTTTCTCCTCTTACTTGATACCCTGAAGATAGAAATTAGGTTGTAATTAAGTGTAACTCCGTCGAAATATGGAAAAAGTCTAAATAAAAAAAGTACAGCCTTGGCTGTACTTGCAACTGGTAAGTATGGTATAGCTCCTGTTAAACAAAGAGCGGGTTCAGGCACTCGTGCAACATGCTGTTCAGGTGCAGCGAGAATTTAGCGCCTTCCAATAACTCCCTGAAAGCGTGTAGTTCAGGCATGGTTAGTACAAAGCAACGGTCGCAGCCACACACCGAAATAATCTCCAGGTCAGATGCCCGGTCGGTCCGGACGGCCATACTTTCGAGGTCTATGGCATCTACAGCATGTACCAGTCGCAGAAAAGCATCTACTTTTAAAACAGAAAGTTCTCCGGCAAAATGCAGGATAAACCTGTTTTTACGGTTGCACTGGTAAACTGCTCCTTTTGTAGTGGCGTAAATTTCGGCGATTTCTGTGGCTGTATGTGTCATTTGTACTGTATTAGCTGCAGGTATACCCTGATGAACAATACAAATGTAAAGTCTATTTAGAACCAGTCCAAATAAAAATGCAGTTATTTAGAAATAAACTAAATAGCTGCATTTTTATTTGGACTGGTGTTATTACACTTCGGTGACTAATAGATAGTTGTTAGATCCGGTTTTCCGACAAACCGAAATTATTTAAATAAAAATGACCTTCCGGAGGTGTTTTGAATGAACACACGCTCAGGGCTCTAAGCAACTATACCTACCCAACCATAGATTCATCGCCACACAATTTGCTGCTGACTTAGATCTTAAACTTTCCGGAGGCGATACGGGCATCTCTGGTTAGGACTGTTTTAATATTGAGCCGCACCAGGTCTCCCATGCTTCTGCATTTCAGAAACTCATCTGTTTTATGGTGTTTGGCAAGCTCATTTTTCAGTTGCTCCACTTTATCAGGAGTAGAAATGGTGTCTACCCGCATGCAGTCCACGAGCTCCTTTAGCCGGTATCGAACCGTTTTCATGCGCAGCCTGCGGTATAAAAGTGTGCGTTCTTCGCTTCGGTATTGCTCTATAGCCTGTTTGTCGAGGAGATTTACCACCAGGTCCACCACCCGGTTGTTGTCTTTAAAGAACTGTGGCAGGTACATAGATTTTCGGCCTTCGTACGACTGCTGGTCAAAATCGATGGCCCGCACCCGGTACTGCTCCTCTTCAAAGTCAGGGGTAATGTCTATTACATAGTTGTAGGCACGCATATCGCCAAGCAGGCGCACAAAGCAGCGCTCATTAAATTTAACGAACTCTTTGGCAATACGCACTCTGTTGGTAACAGGTCTGTTAAGATAATCTTTCATAAACACATCGCCCGGAATACCGGCAATGTGTTCTTCTATAAGCGTATCGTCGTGCACCAGGTAGTTAATGCGGCTGGGCGAAAGCAAATGTTCCAGTTCCAGCCCATACACCCTGGAAGCATCGGCATGCTTTACATAAAAGTAGTCGTAGTTGTCGTTGATCTGGTTCATGATCTGGACACGGAAGGGATGCGAGTTGCCAAAGGTGCAATAGTCTATCCGCGACACCACCAAGTGCTCCATAACCGACATATCGCCGTCTGTTTTCAGAATGGCATAGATTACCTTAAGCCCCAGGTTCAACTCTTTTTGCTCCTGATGCCCGTACATCACGGTTTCCCAGAGCGTATCGTTTCCTTTTTTGTCGTAGTACGGAAACGATTCTGTAAAATGGAGCAGATCCTCGTAGCTTATGGGCAGCTTCAGTTGCCGATCATAGGCCTTCAGGTATTTGCGTAGCTGAGAAACAATAGGGTAAAACTGTTTCTTTTTCGAGATATCGTTCACAGTAGTAAAAATTAGCTTGTAATCTTTGAGAAGCGCTGGCAGCAGGCAAGTTCGCCGGGTTCGTCGGCAAATTCTGCCTGTAAGCAATTCTACATAAGATATAAGTTACCGGCTCTAATTCATAATAATTAAAGGCTTTTTACACACCTCCACAGCCCTGCACTTCCCCACACACTTCTTAAATACGGATTTTCAGATAAACCACTGCATCTCCTATGGCTGCTAATTAGCTTACCAGGCCAAAATCCTGCTTCTTTTTAGTAGATTTTATAGAAGAGAATAATGGATTTTGTCTAGAGAATATTCAGGTAGAGCTATTGCTTATGGGTGTTTGTATAAAACAAAATTCCAGTGTTGATTTTCGTCTTATACTTGTATCGTTATCTAACTGAAAAACAACAACATTAGATAACACCGCAACTAAAACCTAAAAATAAAACAATGAAAAAATCAGTAATCTTCTTGCTGGCAGTAGTGCTGCTGGCTTGGTCTTCCGCCTCTGTTCAAGCTCAATCTGCCGCTCATTTATCTTACTCCGATGCTTCTTTTCTGCTACAAAAGACTTTAGGAAAGTGGCAACTAACCAAATCTAGCTGGAATATTGAGAAAAAAGAAATGAGCAAAATAACTGGCAGCGCTACTTTTAGCCCTTCCGTAAAAGATGTATCGGTGCACGAGCAGTCTGAAATAATGTTGGCCGATAATACTTTGCAAACAGAGGAAGGCCACCTGCGCTACTCAAAGTCGCGACATCGGTTCGAGTTTGTTAAACAAGATGCCAATACAGGCAAAGATGTAATTTTGTTCACCGGAAACTGGTATCCCAACTACAGAACTATACTGCTAACCGCAACACCAGCAACAAAAAACAAGAATGCAAAACCTGACCAGTGGCGCTATGTGTTCCAGGAAAATGGTTCCTTCACCAAGATGGTGCATAAAGCCGACAAAGCAGGTAACATGATTTTAACTGATCAGTACAACTTTACCCCCGCAAGCGCTGCTGCCACTGCCGAGCTAAAATAAACTTAATAAAATTCCTGGCTCGCGGGTCGTGAGCCAGGCTTTTTTAACCTCCAACTGGTTTAAAAGCAGGCAACTCAGCTTCTAAATCAACTTTATCAGGGTTGTTTCGGCAGCCACACCCATAAATAAAAACTTTCTCCTACTGGTCGACAGGACCAGGATCTACCTGCACCAGGCCCTGCTTTTTAGCAGCTGTTTTAACTTGGCAACTCTACTGCCATCTTCCCACATGCGCCTATTAATGGGCTGCAAAGCCTTACCACCTGCTATAGTCTGTGTTACTGTTAAACCAGAATAGTCAGAGCAAGCTTACCGATCCTTCCTTCTGCAAACACGCCGATCTTCCCGGTATCCACCGTTTGCCAGCCATGCTGCCCATACATATACGAAAGTAGCTGCAAGCTTATCATAAGCGCCACCAACGCAGATGCAGCAAAAGTCGCTCTTTTCTGCTTATAGGCCCAAATGCTAGCCAGAGCGCAGCATGCTTTCATTCCGGACACACTACCACCATAATAACATCATGAAAAGATTCCTGCTTATCCTGCTGACAGCCGTGCTGCCAGTAGGTTACTCCTCCGCTGCTCAGCCTGACCCTAACTCTACACCTCTTTCCTATTCCGATGTTACCTACCTTATTCAGAGAATTGCAGGCAATTGGTATGTTGATAAATCAACCTGGCACCCTGAAATTAAGAAAATGACCGGAATGGCAGGTACTGCCATTCACCAGCCAGCCTCGGATATTATTATGCACGAGCAGCTAGAAATATCTGAAGACGACGGAACTTCCTACATAGAAGAAGGTACCCTACGCTATTCTATGGATCGAAACCAGTTTGAGTTTGTAAAGCTAGACCCTGCCACAGGCAAAGAATTAACTTTGTACACAGGCCACTATTACCCCGAGTTCAAAACCATTCTACTTACCGGCGAGGTGCTACTAAAAAAACGAAAAGCTAAAATTGGCCAGCATCGCTACATTTTTCTCGACAACGGTTCATTTATCAAGATCATACACTACACCGACAAAAAAGGTGATCTCCACATGGGGCACCGTTACCACTATACTCCCGCCGGGAGTGTTGCTTCTGAGTTACAATAAAAGCCCACAGCCATACTTCGATCTTTTAAACAGCTGGTTTCACACTTATTTATATCTCAAGAATAAGAGATAAAACTATTCTCCCTCCTAAATAAAAATTCACAAAAAGCTATTAGACACCTAGTTAAAATCTTTACGCTTAAATAAATTACCATGAAAAATTTAAAAACAATCCTGATGGCAGTTGCGATGCTAGCTTTTAATGGCTACGCCGCTATGGCGCAGTCACAGGTAAGGCTCACGAGTTGTGATGCCACTTCTTTACTTGAGAAAACAATAGGAAAATGGCAGGTAAACCAATCAGCATGGCAATCAGAAAAAAAAGATCTAGCCACTTGGGCAGGTAGAGCCACCTATAACTCCTCAGGTAAGGGAAATAACGTGCATGAGTTGTGCGAAATAGAAATGGCTGATGGGTATACTAAAACATTTGATGGTTACTTGCGCTTTGTAGAAAACCAGAACCAGTTCGAATATGTGGTGGCAGACCCTGCTACTGGCAAAGAAGAGAAACTTTTTGTAGGAGAATGGTTTCCTGAGTTTAATACGCTTCTCCTATTCTCTGTAAGACCTAAAAACACCAAGCTATTTAAAAAGTATATTCCCGAGCAATGGCGCTACGTATTTTTCGACAATGGCACATTCAGTAAAATGGTGCATCAACCAGACGAAAACGGCAAGCTAATCCTGACTCACAAATACAACTACACAGCACCTGTTCTTGCAGATTCTAAGTAATAGCTTTAAAAATTAAGCAATTCTTTGTTAACACATCACAATTTCCCTTCAGATGTCAAATTAGTTAATTCTAATCCTTCAGGAAGCTTGATCCTGCTGGCACTCTCCCAAATTACTGCCGTAACACCACGTACAAACAATGATCCATCCGGAGCAGTGGCCTTATGTCTTTCACTATGATGGCACCTTTACCAAGCTAGTACACAAAGCCGATAAAAAAGGCAATATGCTCTTATCTACCCAGTTCCAACACACACCATACAGAACTGCCACACTTTAAATTAAAAAGCCTTCAGCAATTATGATTCCTGAAGGCTTTTTAATTTTCATTTCCTTTTTTTCCAAATCGCCAAACAGATGCCCCTGGGCTTTTGCTGCTTATAGGAGTTCTTTAGCTGGGTCCCAGAAAAGGCTTTTAAACTCTACCACCTGGTCGTTCTCCACTTTAACCCCCTCCTGCTCGAGGCGCTCCTGCATAGCATCAGGATATTCAAAATGTTGCTTGCCGGTAAGTTGTCCGTTTCTGTTTACTACCCGGTGCGCCGGTATAGCTGCAAACGGCTGTGAACTTATCAAGGCCCAACCCACCATCCGGGCCGAACCCTTTGCCCCCAGGTAGGCCGCAATGGCCCCATAAGATGTAACCCTCCCTTCCGGAATCAGCTTTACCACCTCATATACATTCTGAAAAAAGTTTTCCTTCTCTGTTTTCATCTTTTTTGAAAAAAAATAAAAATGAATTAAACCTGGGGGCATGATCTTTGTCTAAGGAGAAATCGGAAATCCATGCCAGGTGTTTTACTATTTCTAAGTTTAGCCAGCCCAAAAGAACTTTACAACGTGGGTTGGGGTTCTACAAAAGAAAACACCTTATTAATGTTTAAACGCTAAGACAGATTATTTCATCTGTTTTTTTGCTTTAGCCACCCATGTATATTTAATAACTTTGAGAAACCAATACTCCTAATAGCACACTACGTGCAAAAACATTACATGAACAAACCTGTTAAAACCATACTGGTGCTAGTAGCCGTCGCGGCAATTGCTTACTTGCTTGTGAGCAAGGTATTCTCTGACAATGGAACAGCAAAAAAAGATGCTCCCAAAGGTGGCCCCATGGCGCAGCGAGTAGCAGTAGATGTATTTGTAGTATCCCCGTTGGCTTTCCAAAACAAGATAACTTCTACAGGCACCGTACTGCCTAACGAAGAAGTGGAGCTAATTAGTGAGATTGCCGGCAGAGTAACAGGAATAAATTTTGAAGAGGGAACCCGTGTTCGGAAAGGCCAGCTCCTCCTGACTGTGAATGCGCAGGAATTGCAGGCGCAGCTTCAAAAGCTACGGTCTAACCAGAAACTGTTCAAAGATATGGAAGAGCGCCAGCGTACGCTTCTGGAGAAAGAGTATATAAGCCGCCAGGAATACGACCAGGTAAGCAACCAATTGGCCACCGCCAACGCCGATATACAGGCACTGCAAGCTAGCCTCGACAAAGCTTATCTTCGCGCTCCTTTTGATGGAATAATTGGAATGCGAAGCATTAGCGAGGGCAGTTATGTATCGGCCAACACACCTATTGCACGAGTGGTAGATGTTAGTCCGGTAAAAATAGAATTTGCCATACCTGGCCGCTATAGCCATCAACTAAAGGAGGGAGACAAAATTACGTTTACTTCGGAAGGAAACCCCGAGCGTTATGAGGCTAAAATTTATGCCCTGGCACCGAACATAGACCCTGCTACCCGCACCCTGGTAGTACGCGCTCTGTACGATAACAAGAAAGAGGAAGTAAAGCCTGGGGCATTTGTAAAAGTAGAAATTTCTTTAAAAGATGTAGATGAAGCTATTCTGCTTCCTACCGAGGCCATTATACCAGAGGCCACCGGCCATAAGGTATTTTTAGCAAAGGGAGGAAAGGCGGTTCCTAAAATGGTAAAAATAGGTCAGCGTTCCGAAACACTAATCCAGATTACTGAAGGAATAGAACCCGGAGACACCATTATCCGGTCCGGCATTTTGCAGGTCCGCCCTGGTTCGAACCTGAAGGTGCGCAACATAAACTCATCTACCGACGAGTAAACGTAAAATTCAACTTTGTGCTGCCAAAAATTTTCTTGTGGCAAAACAAAGAAAACCACCCAACCAACAGCCAGAAGAAAATAGCTCTCTGGCTGTTTTAGGCACTATGGTTCTGGCCAGTTACACCCAAAACTGACCCGGTAGCTAAACAACCTAAACCTGCGTGAATACACCCTCACGCAATTGCTATCAGAAAAAACTGCCGGAGCCAATCTCCGGAATTAACTCTACATTCATGGCAAGTTTATCGAACATTAGTATCAAACGCCCTGTGCTGGCTATCGTAATGAGCATTACGATTATGGTCTTTGGGTTTATTGGAATTACGTATTTGGGTGTGCGGGAATATCCAAGCGTAGACCCTCCTATCGTGAACGTTAGCACTACCTACACCGGAGCCAACGCCGAAACAATTGAATCAGAAATTACAGAACCACTCGAAGAGTCTATTAACGGTATCGCCGGTATCAGAACACTCACTTCTACGAGTAGCGATGGTAGCAGCAACATTACAGTAGAATTTAACCTGAGCGTAGACATGGAGGCGGCCGCCAACGACGTACGCGACCGGGTAGCCAGAGCTCAGCGCCGTTTGCCTGAAGACGCAGAACCTCCTACCATTGCCAAAGCCGATGCCGATGCCAACCCTATTTTGTTCTTGGGCATCAGGAGCGAGTCGCGTACTTTGCTCGACTTATCAGATATTGGTGCCAATGTATTTAAAGAGCAACTCCAAACTATACCGGGTGTCAGCGAAATTATGATCTGGGGCGATAAACGCTACTCCATGCGCCTCTGGATGGACCCCGACAAACTATCTGCCTTACAAGTTACTCCCATAGAAGTTCAAAGTGCCCTTACACGCCAAAACGTGGAGCTTCCTTCGGGTAGCATAGAAGGCGCTACAACAGAGCTTTCGGTAAGAACGATGGGGCGTATTTCTACACCAGAACAGTTTAACAACCTGGTAATAAGACAGGATGCAGATCGTCTGATTCGTTTCCGCGACATAGGCTATGCCCAGCTTGCGCCTGAAAACGAAAAAACAGTATTGCGTTACAACGGCATTCCGATGATTGGTGTTGTGCTGGTGCCGCAGCCTGGCTCCAACCAAGTAGAGATTGCCGATGAGTTTTATAGACGCCTGGAATATATTAAAAAAGATTTGCCGGAAGACCTGCAGCTTACAATAGGCTTCGATAACTCACAATATATTAAAGCCTCTATAGCCGAAGTAAAAGAAACCATTTTCATTGCTTTTGGCCTGGTGGTGGTTATCATCTTCCTTTTCCTGCGCGACTGGCGATCTACGCTCATACCTGTTGTTGCCATTCCGGTGTCGCTTATCGGGTCGTTCTTTATCATGTACCTGATGGATTTCTCTATCAACGTGCTTACCTTATTAGGTGTAGTACTGGCCATCGGACTTGTGGTAGACGATGCCATTGTAATGCTGGAGAATATTTATACCCGTATTGAAAACGGGGAACAACCCATGAAAGCCGCCAAAAAGGGATCTGCGGAAATTTACTTTGCCATTATTTCTACTACTGTGGCGCTGGCAGCTGTATTTATGCCTGTTGCCTTCCTCGAAGATACCACAGGCCGGCTTTTTAGAGAATTTGGTATTGTGGTAGCAGGTTCGGTTATTATTTCCTCTTTTGTGTCGTTAACCCTGACGCCGATGATGTCTTCGCGCATTCTGAAGCACCGGGATAAACCAAACTGGTTCTACCGCAAAACAGAGCCATTTTTCGCCTCGCTTACCGATGGCTACCGCAGCAGCCTCGAGAGCTTTATGAAAGTGCGCTGGGTTGCCTTTATCCTGATAGTGGTATCGGCAGGTGCTATCTGGTGGCAAATGTCTACGCTGCAGTCTGAGCTGACTCCGGACGAAGACCGAAACGGCCTCCGAATAAACGCTACAGGCCCGGAAGGTGCTTCGTTTGAGTTTATGGACCAGTACATGAACGAACTTACCTCGCTCGTGAACGACTCTGTAGAAGGCATCGCCAGCATCACCTCCATGACACGTAACTCTAACTCAGGCTTTATCCGGTTACGGTTAGTAGAGCCCCAGGATCGGGACAAATCGCAGCAGGAGATTGTAAACGACCTTCCTTCACTTATAAACCAGATACCAGGTGCCCGTGCTTTTGCCTCCGGCGACAAAGGATTAGGTGGCGGACGTGGGTCAGGTCAGCCAGTGCAGTTTGTGGTGCAGTCTCAGAACATAGATAAACTGCGTGAAATAATACCTCCATTCCTGGAAGCGGCACAACAAGACCCTACCTTTAACTTTGTGGACGTTAACCTGAAGTTTAACAAACCGGAATTGCGTGTAGAGATAGATCGCGAAAAGGCCACCTCCTTGGGAGTTAGCGTGCGCGATGTTGCACAAACTATGCAACTGGGTCTTAGTGGCCAGCGGTTCGGTTACTTTGTAAGGGGAGGCAAACAGTACCAGATTCTGGGGCAGGTCGCGCGCGAAAACCGTAGTGAGCCTTTGGACCTGCGCAGCCTATATGTAAAAAACACAAATGGTGAACTTATTCAGCTTGATAACCTGATTGAGCTAAAAGAAGAAAGTGCCTCGCCTCAGGTGTATCGCTTTAACCGTTTTGCGGCTGCAACTTTTAGTGCCTCCCTGGCTAAGGGCAAAACGATTGGCGATGGCATAACAGCCATGGAAAACATAGCCAATGAGGTGCTGGACGAAACCTTCCAGACTACTCTGGCTGGTCAGTCGAGAGATTTTTCGGAGAGCTCCGGCAGTTTAATGTTTGCCTTTTTACTCGCACTTGGCCTTATTTACCTGGCGCTCTCTGCGCAGTTCGAGAGCTTCCGCGACCCTGTTATTATTATGTTTACTGTACCACTTGCCCTGGCAGGTGCATTGTTGAGCCTATGGTATTTTAACGAAACCATGAACATCTTCAGCCAGATTGGTATGATTATGCTGGTGGGCCTGGTAACGAAAAATGGTATCCTACTGGTGGAATTTGCAAACCAACGAAAACAGGAAGGCCTGTCGAAGCTTGATGCAGCTGTAGACTCAGCCGTATCGCGCTTCCGACCAATTCTGATGACGAGCCTTTCGACCATTTTGGGTACACTACCAATAGCTCTGGCTTTAGGTGCTGGCTCTGAAAGTCGTGCCTCTATGGGTATTGCAGTGGTTGGCGGACTTATTTTCTCCACCGGTCTTACACTGTATATCATTCCGGCCATATACTCCTACTTCTCTAATTCCAACATTAAACCGATAGAAGAAGACGAGGAAGAAGTAAAGATTAAAAAATCAAATACAGCAACACCAACTCCTGTTGCTCATTAAGTAAAATAAGGAGAGATACTGGCGGGGCAAGCGGAGCCAAGGTTTACGCCTGCCTTGCCAGCACTACTTGGTTTCAGTGCCATCAGCATAAACCAGACTCAGCATTTTGCTCCTTTGGCCATTATAGTTAGTTTAGGAAATTGTTTATACTTCTGTTAGAGAAAAGAGATTTAATGTCACTGCTAAAATCTACTGCGCTGCTGCTTTTCGGGATAGCGCTCCATTTACCAGGCTCCGCCCAGGCGCAGGATAAATTAACATTAGAGCAAGCCATTCAGTTTGGCCTTCAGCACAACTACGACATCCGGATTGTTACGAAAGAGCAGAAAATCAATGAAAATAATGTGACGCTCGGGAATGCAGGTTTTCTGCCTTCGGTAGATGCACGTTATACCCGCGATTTCGCCAAAAACGACATCCGCAACCAATTCGAAAATAATGAACCCCGTATTGTTGATAACTCTACCACACGAGGCTCTAATGGAAGCGTGCTCCTGAGCTGGACACTCTTTGACGGAGGCCGCATGTTCATTAACCACAACCGACTGCAGGCACTCGAGCGATCTGGCGCTTTTTTTAACAAAGCAACCATAGAGACTGCCGTTGCCGATATTATTACGGCTTACCACGATGTAGTGCGAAATGCTCGAAAAATTAACTCTATTGAAGATGCCATCGCTATTTCGGAGCAGCGCGTGAACATTACGCAAGAGCAGTTTAATGTGGGTGTAAGTGCTAAAGTCGAAATCTTAAGAGCGCAGGTAGATTACAATGCCGACCGGGCAGAATTACTCCGGCAACTGGAACTGCTTCAGAATTCGAAAATAAATCTGAACCAGTTGCTGGGCCGCGACCCGAACATTGATTTTCTGGTAGATAATATTATTGAAGTAACCAACGATCTTAAGCTGGCAACGGTTAATGAGCAATTACTTTCTAGCAACCCGCTTCTGCAGCGCCTGCGCTTAAACCGCGACATAGCTTTGTACGATCTGCGTTCTACCCGTGCCCTGCGACTGCCAGAGGTCGGGTTAGCCGCCAGTTATGGCCGCAACCGATCTTTGCAGGACCCTGTGATTTTTGGTAACACGGTTGGTACCAACGAGAGCACCCGACAAGGCTTTAACTATGGCCTTACCATCAGCATGCCCATTTTTAACGGCTTAGAAATTAACCGGCAGGTGCAGAACTCGCGCATTGCAGTAGAAGCCAATACTCTGGCACTGCAGAGAGAACAAAACGCATTGCAGTCAGACATGTCGCGGGCATATACGCGTTACCAGAACCGGCTGCAGCTACTGGAGCTGGAAGAGTCGAACCTGATACTGGCAAAGCAAAACGCCGAAATAGCTATGGAGCGCTACCGCCTGGGTCTGCTCACGGCCATAGAACTGCGGGAGGCTCAACGGAACCAACTCGTAGCCGAAACCCGCTTAATAGATATTCAGTTTGAAGCAAAAGTAGCCGAAACAGAATTGAAAAGAATTGGCAGCACATTGCTAAACGAAGTAAACTAGATTTACAGACTTTTTTACCTGTTGGCATCATTCCAATTCCTGTAATGAAAAAGGCCTTCCAGAATGTTTTTAGGATCTGGAAGGCCTTTTTCATTACTGGAATTGCTCAGGCACTTTAAGGTACAACCAATATACATCCTTACCGGAGCAAGGTGGCAGGCTTCCGGATCAGTGGCGTCAGCACCAGGCTTATCATAAAGGCGAGCACCACTGTAAAAGCAATTTCAAGCCTACGGCCGGGCTCATACACCAGCACGCGTACCACCACCAGTAATAAGGTTACAGCCAGTAGCAACAACCAGTACGGCCATATGCCACTGCATTTAACAGGAGCCTCACCTGCCGGCAACTTAAGCAGCGCATACATTACCACCAGCATCCCAAAAAACGAGCTAAGCAACTGCAGCAACTGGTACAACGAGATAGAAAGCCCGACTACTCCGAACCGCTTATCCTGAAACGGGAAAAGAATGTCTTCCAAATAACCGTCCTCATGGGTAAAGGCATCCCAGAAGAGGTGCAATAAAGCACCCACCAGAATAGAGGAAATAACAACTAAATAATTATTCCTGAAAAAAGAAATCCAGTGGAGCTGCTTAAACGGGTAGAGCCTTTTCCGCAAAAAGTTCGGAAGGTTATCGAGGAGAGTATCGCGAACGACTAAATGGTACAGAAAGCAGAGCACCAGCGAAACAGGTAAGCTAAAAAGAAAAACTCCGGCAAGGCTATGGCTAAAGGTATTGGAAAGCCGCATGGTCAGAAACTTTTCGAAGTCTGGTGCCATACTGCCTACGATCAGGCCTGTTAAAGAAGTCCACTTTTTAAAAACACGATGAACTGGCACTATAAGAGCAGGGTGCGAAAGAGTAAAAGGCATGACTTAGCATTTTGCAGCAGAAATATAATCAAGAAGTGTTTAAATATAATTTTAAAACATTCTTTTAAAGCTTCGCCGCAAACATGTAACTGGTACTCCTTTACAAGCCAAAGCTTTACGGTCGCCGGAACGCAAAAGCTTTTTTACCTGGTATTAGCAGAGGAGCCAAGATGAGACCAACCAAAAAAGCAGCAAGCACCGAGAAAATGAATTCCATGACGTGCGAAATTTCAATCCAGTACCGAATACCAAACACCACACTCGCGACCAGTACCACGATACCCCAGTAAAGCCAAGGCGAAAAGGCAGGAGCAGGCACCGCCGGGAATTTAGGTAACCGGTAAACCTCATACATGATATACAATAGCCCGCCTAAGGAACTGATAAGCTGCAGCAGCAGGTATACCGGCATCCACATAATACCAATGCGGTACTTAAATTTAAGCATTGGGACCATATCTGCCACAAAGCTGTGTTTGTGTGTAAAGGCATCCCAGAGAAGGTGCGAAAAAGCACCTATAAGCACAGAGACTACAATGGTCTTATAGTGCTTGTTGAAATGCGCCACCCAGTCGAAACTTTTAAACTGATAGAACCGGCTGCGCAAGATATGGGGTAAACTATCGATAAGGGCATTGCGAACCACCAGGTGAAACAGCAGCGCAAGGAGAATAGAAACTGGCAGACTAAACCAGAACACTCCTACAATGGTATGGCTATAGGTATTGCCTGGCCCCATTTTCAGGAGCTTCTCAAAATCTGGCGCCATGCTGCCAATTACCAATCCGGTTAGAGAGACCCGGCTACCTAGCCGCTGAAGCGGCAAAACAATAGCAGGATGAGAAAATGTAAATGGCATTCGCGAACTAATTAGGAACCCTGTTTACAATGCAACAATAGCTCTGAAATTGGAAGATTAGAAAACTGACAATGAAATGCGCTCAATTCCCATTCCATCTTTCCCTTCGCCATTTTCACAATCTACAATCTGCTTTCCCACAGGAACTGAACCAGGCTTACTATACCCGTTTAAGTCTGCAAAGTTACTGTTTTCAGAATGACCTGTGTGTTATTTTTACAAGAAAGCTTGTCTGTAATAAACATAGCTGGCAAAAATTTAGCGCCAATTGTCTTTCTCAGAAAAACCATTGGCGCCAATAAATAACTTTGTTCCAGAAGCAGGTTCCATGACTGCTTAAACCTACAGCCATTAACTCAGTGGAGGAAGCCTTACAATTTGTTCCAACTCAAACCATTCCTTACCTCACCGCCAGCATTTTTCTGCGGGCCGGAATGCTATATAAAATCAAGCCTCCTATAATCAGCATCATGCCGAGGTTGCCTATCCAGTTTGGCCAGGCTATACCAAGCAGCAGCACCTCTCCGACCACCGTTACCAAAATCTCCAGCGCCTGGGTAGCTTCTACGGCTGCCATGGCAGCGCCATTTGAGCGGGCCATGTGCATGGCTTTAAAAAAGAAGATGCAGCCCAACACACCGGAACTTACCGAAATAATGGATACCGCCAGCAGCTGCTGCTCTGAGGGCCAGCCGACTTCACTATAACCAAACGTCATTAAGAGCAGGTTAAACGGCAGACTACCTATGGCGGTTCCGGCTACACGTTGCATGGCATTCAGCTTTAGCTGCTTCACCTCCAGGTGCAGCATCAGTTTACGGTTGGCCAGTGGCCACAGAAAGGCAGCTGTCAGTACCAGTCCAATGCAGCACAGCAACTGCTCTGTTGTGTAGCTTCCTTCTTTCTGGCTCCATTGCATCAGGGCAATGCCGGCCAGAATCAATGCTGATAAAAGGAGTGCGCGCATTGGAATGCGGGCGCGGTCGTCGCTGTAAATAAAAGGGGCGATTAAGATACCCGCCACAATAGTAAACTGAAACACTCCTGCCACCAACCAACCTGGCCCAAACAGAGCACCAAACGTTAACAGAAAATAGTTAAGCCCGAAGGCAATGCTCCCCCAGCCTATCCAGACCCAGACATGATTACGCATGGTTTGCAGCAGCGGCCACAGTTGCCCCTGCCACTGCAACATTACCCCCAGGAACAGCACAAGCAGCGAAGTCCGGAGCCCAGTAGTCCAGGCCCAGTGGCCGCCACTGCTGGCCAGAAAGCTATTCAGGATATAAGTAGAGCTAAAAAAAACTCCAGCCAGTGCGCCGGTTGCTACAGCTTTAGTTTGTTGCGTTGTTTGCATTGCCACCAATAAAAATCTTTTGGCAAAGGTACAGCAGCAGCAGCATCAGGTAGCAGGATTTTCAGCAGCAAGCGTGGTACTTTCGGAACCACCCAACCGAAATTGCATAGGCGTGGTGTTGGTCAGGCGTTTAAAGAAACGCACAAAATAAGAGGCATCCTCAAATCCAAGCTCAAACGCTATCTCTTTAACGGAGAGGCTGCTGAAGTATAGCAAGCGTTTACTTTCGAGCAGTAGCCGGTCGTGCTGCATATCGGCTACGGTGGTTTGCAGGTACTCCCGGCAAAGGCTGTTGAGGTGCTTGGGCGTAATGGCAAGCGCTGTTGCATAAAAGGTAATAGGCTGGTGCTCCCGGAAGTGCTTTTCAACCAGGTGGCTCAGCTGAAACAACCGCTCGCTGTGCCGGGGCGGCGTGAGTTGCTTAATAATATCTACGCTTTCGAGCAGCAGGTAGCGTAGCAGAATAAACAGGTACCGGGACAAGATGGCCCGATCGGGAGATGGTTTTTGCAGCTCCAGTTGCATTAGGTGCGCCAGTTGCTCCACGGTATGCAACAGCTGCGGAGGCAAGTCGAGGTAGGGGTGCTGGTACAAAGAGCCGAACAGCACCAGCACATCGTGGGCGTTGGTACCGGTTGTTTGCAGAAACTCCTCCGAAAACGACACCAATATACCCTGCTCCTGCCGCGACTGCCGTTGGTGTGCCTGCCCCGGCCTCACAAAAAAGAGCCGCCCCGCCTGCAGCGAATATCTTCTAAAGTCGATGAGGTTATCGCCACCCTTGGTTTCCTGCACCAGCATGAGCATATAGGCATCGTGGCTATGCGGCACCTCCGATAGCTCACTGCTATACTCCCCCAGCGATAGCACACTGAGCGGCTGGTGGTTCAGCAGATCCTGGTTAGGCAGTTTGTCCTGTTTTCGTTCTTTCATCTGGTGCCACAGATGCTGCAAAAGGCACCTGCCGGTCTGCCACAAATGAAGTAAATTCTCTTCTGATTTTGTGTTTAGCTATTCAGAATTATTTTAGGACAGGTTGCGAACTCTGAAGAAGTTCAGTCTTTGCCCCAGGCACCCAGGCTCGTAAAAGCTAAGATTAGCTCCGGAAGGTCATTTTTATTAGCATAATTTAAGGTTACTTGCAGTTGCGAAATTCAATCCTGTTTACTAAAGGGCAATTTGATTGTGACGGAAAAAGCTATTGGCAAGGTGTTTCGGTTAAAACAATATAGTTACCGAACTTAAGCTTGCTGCGATTTCTAAACACCATTTTACCACTTCGCTCTTCTACTTCACCAAAGCCTTCTACCAGCGTATTTCCTTTTCTAAGAAAAGCCACTTCTCTTACTGAACGCACACCTTCCGAATCGAAAGTATAATCAGCAAAAAGGGTATCGCCGTGCATTTCTCCTGTAATAGTGCCCTTGTTCTTGTCTTTTTCATAGAGGTTGTATTGCAGTGTTCCTTCAACCGCTTTAGTATCTGCCTGCGTAAGTTGCAGCCGAATTGTGTCGTTTTTTTGCACATACACATAGCATTTCTCCGTTAGCTCCTGCTGTGTAAGCGGATCCGGATTATTGGGTGTGGAAGAGGTAGCAGAATCGGTGTTGCCCTGGCAGGCCCCTAAACCGACAAAGCAAATGAAAAGAAAGGTTGTGTTCTTCATCATACTTAGCTTACTCTAAGTAGTGGCATAAAGTTAAAACACCTGTTACGGAGCACCTGAATTATTCTAATAAAAATGGGCTTCCGGAGCTATTTTGTTTAAAAATAAGCTCCGGAAGGTCTAGGGTTTATTACCATACTATGCTTATCTGACCGATGTACTTGCAGAAAAATTATACTTTATATAGCTGATGTGCTTTTCACTTTAACAGGTAAACTTTCTTATTTTTTAACAAACAGTGCTTTTACTACCTGAAGAGCATTTCAGGAACGCTTTTTGCTTCCGTTTATATTTAAACATTTACTTCATAAGTAAATTATTATTTGTAAAGGCTTTATTTTAGTAGTAATTTAGCCTTACCAAAAAATAAAGAAAAATCAGTTTCTGAGGGCTCTTTTTTTTGCCTTATCAGGAACGATTGTTCGTTTGAAACTCAGCTTCTTATCAGCTTTTAACAATTTTAGTTCATGGTATACTTAGCTCAAAAGCTATTTCTAATGGTCGGTTTGCTTGCAATGGTAAAGAGCTGCTCCGACTCCGATGCGCTGCCACCTAACAACCGGGTGCTGCAAGGCGATAAACTGGACCAATACGTAACGTATTTCAACCAAATGGAGCCAGAGGAAGTTGTAAACTACGTTCCGAATGCACAGGCCGCCAGTTGGATGAAGCAGAATGTGCCGCTGTTTGAGTGCCCCGACTCCGTGCTCGAAAAAACTTATTACTTCCGCTGGTGGAGCTTCCGCAAGCACTTAAAAGAGACGCCTGATGGCTTTGTTTTCACAGAGTTTATTACACCCGTAAAACATGCCGGCAAACACAACACCATCAGCTGCGCCCTCTCCCACCACGTGTACGAAGGCCGCTGGCTGCACAACCAGGAGTATGTAAACCAGTACGTCGACTTCTGGTTCAACAAAGAATTAAACTACGATGGCAGCAAGTACTACAAGTTCAGCAGTTGGATCGGCGACGCCGCCTACAACCGTTACCTGGTAAACCAGGACTCTGCGCATCTGCTGGCCCTTTTCGACCACTTTGAAGAAGACTACAAGACCTGGGAGAAAAATAACGACTACGGCCAAAACCTGTTCTGGCAGTTCGACGTGCGCGATGGCATGGAAGAATCGGTGAGTGGCTCCCGCAAAGAAAAAAACGCCCGCCCTACTATTAGCAGCTACATGTTTGGCTATGCCAACGCTTTGGCCAACATAGCCACTATGGCCGGCAAACCAGAAGTAGCGGCACAGTATCGCCAGAAAGCGGCCACCATTAAAGCATCGGTGCAAGACCTGCTTTGGGACAAAGAAGAAGACTTCTTTAAAACACGACATGAAGATGGAAAACTGAACGGCGCCCGCGAAGCTATTGGCTACATTCCCTGGTACTTTAATTTACCAGACGACTCTCCGGTTTATGCCAAGGCCTGGGAGCAGATTCGTGACTCAGCTGGTTTTGCCGCTCCCTGGGGTTTAACCACGGCCGAACGCCGCGAACCTACCTTCCGCACCAGAGGCTCCGGCCACGGCTGTGAATGGGATGGCGCTCTCTGGCCTTTTGCCACTACCCAAACGCTGAAGGGCCTAGCTAACCTGCTCAACGACTACTCTAACCACACCATGACCAAGCAGGACTATTATGATGCCCTGCACACCTATGCCAAGTCGCATCAGAAAAACGGTAAGCCCTACCTGGGTGAGTACCAGGACGAGAAAACCGGCTATTGGCTCAAAGGCGACAACCCGCGCAGCAGCTACTATAACCACTCCGGCTACACCGACCTTATTATAAACGACCTGGTGGGGCTGAAACCGCAACCTGACAACAGCATAGAGGTGCAGCCACTTATCCCGGAAGGCCAATGGGACTGGTTCTGCCTCGACAATGTACTGTACCACAACCAGATCGTAACTATTTTATGGGATAAAACCGGCGAAAAGTACGGCAAAGGTAAAGGCTTCAGAATTTTTGCAGATGGTAAGGAGATACATCATTCTAAAGACCTAAAGCAGACCGTGGCCAAACTACCTGCCAAAAAAGGCTAAGCACGAACATAAACAGTATCTACACATACATTACCAACCAACAGTATAATGAACACGAGACGGTACAGCACCCTCCCCCGCTTCTTCTTTTCGCTCTTTTGTATTGTCATGCTTTCGGCAGTTATGGCAAAAGCTGAGAAAAGCCCCTACTACAGCGTGCTGAAGTATGGTGCCAAAAACGACGGCAGCAAATTAGCAACCGAAGCCATAAGAAAAGCCATTGATGCCGCCTCAAAAGCAGGTGGCGGCACCGTTTTTTTCCCGGCAGGAGAATACCTCACCGGCCCGATTCACCTGAAAAGCAATATAACTCTTTATATAGATGCGGGTGCCCTGATCAAGTTCAGCGATAATTTTGATGATTACCTTCCTATGGTACAATCGCGTTGGGAAGGAATAGACGTAGTGAATTTCTCGCCGCTTATTTACGCCTACGAGCAGGAGAACATTACCATTAAGGGCGGCGGCACCATAGATGGACAGGGTAAAAAATGGTGGGACTTCCACCACAAGCTCTACGACAAAAGCATGCCACGCACCAAATGGCAGCTTGAATTCGACAAAAACAACAAAGATGTGCTGATGCCAGATATTCCGGGCATGGTGGCGCGTGGTTTCCTGCGCCCTCCGTTTATCCAGCCTATGTTCTGTAAAAATGTGCGCATCGAAGGCATCACCATCATCAACTCACCTTTCTGGACCGTTAACCCGGAGTTCTGTGAGAATGTGACGGTAACAGGAGTAACCATCAACAACCCTGATTCGCCAAACACCGACGGTATTAACCCATCTTCCTGCCGCTACGTGCACATCTCCGACTGCCACATCAGCGTGGGCGACGACTGCATCACTATTAAATCTGGTAAAGACAGAGCGGGCCGTAAAATGGCGACTCCAGCCGAGAACTATACCATTACCAACTGCACCATGCTCAGAGGACATGGCGGCGTGGTAATAGGTAGCGAAATGTCAGGCGATGTGAAGAAGATTACCATCTCGAACTGCGTGTTCGATGGCACCGACCGTGGCATCCGGATTAAAACAGCCCGTGGTCGCGGTGGTGTTGTAGAAGAAATCCGTGTCGACAACATTATCATGAAGGATATTAAGGATCAGGCTATTGTACTGAGCATGCAATATGCTAAATCAGAGCTCGAACCAATTACTGAAAGAACTCCGATATTCCGCAATATCCACATCAGCGATATTACAGTAGACGATGCCAATGAAGCAATCCTGATTGACGGACTGGAAGAAATGCCTGTTGAAAACATCACTTTCAACAACATTAACATGAACTCAAAAACAGGCGCCACCATCAGGAATGCCAAAAACATTGAATTCCATAATGTAACGATCAATACAGAATCTGGTCCGGCCATTAAAGCACAGGATGTACAGATGATGGAATTTGGCGGCGTAAAAACACACACGCCACACGCTAACACACCTGTTGTAGAATTAAACAACGTAGACGATGCTTTTATTTTCAACGCCAACCCACGCCCGGGCACCGATGTGTACCTGCAACTGAAAGGCAGCAAAACCAAAGGCATTATCCTGAATGGCAACAACTTCAGACATGCCAAAACACCTGTAGCCAAAGATCAGGAAGTAGCTGAAACGCCTGCTATGGAAATTAAGCCACAGGCAGCAGCAAAAAAATAGTAGCTTTTTAACACCAACTAAATTGCCTAGAGCCCCTATGATGCGTCAAAAAGCTTATATTCTCTCATTGATGATAATGTTTATCCTGGCCAGCCCTGTGGTTGCCCAGGATAAACCTGTTCAGGGGCAGCAGGTAGAACGGTGGGATATTTTTGAGCTGACGCTGCAAGGCCCTTCGGCCGGAAATCCGTTTACAGAAGTACCACTTACAGCTACTTTTAAGCAAGGCGACAAAACATTTACCCCGGATGGCTTTTACGATGGCAACGGAACCTACAAAGTGCGTTTTATGCCTAGCACAGAAGGCACCTGGACATATGAAACCCGAAGCCGCCATGAGGCCCTGAACGGCAAAAAAGGTTCTTTTGTATGTACGCCAGCCGCAACCGGTAACCATGGTCCGGTACGCGTGCGCGACCAGTACCACTTTGCCTACGAAGACGGTACTCCCTACTTCCCCTTCGGCACCACTATTTACGAATGGCCTTACAACCCCAAAGAGCGGCAGGATCAGACTATTGAAACTCTGAAAAATTCGCCCTTTAACAAGGCGCGTTTTCTGGCTATTCCGCCTTATAAACCAAAATATGTGGAAGGGTCGCTCAAGCTGACACAGTTTCCGTTTGAAGGCACCAGCAAAGACAACTGGGATTTCTCCCGCTTCAACACCGACTACTTTAAGCACCTGGAGCTGTGTGTAGAGCGGTTACGAGCATTAGGTATAGAGGCCGACTTTATTTTGCTGCGCCCTTACGATGGCAACTGGGGCTTCGACAAGATGGACATGGAGACGAACGAGCGCTTTATCCGCTATGTGATCGCCCGCTTCGGGGCCTACCGCAACATCTGGTGGAGCCTGGCCAACGAAAACAGCTTTATGCGTCACCTCTCGCAGGAAGACTGGGACACACTATTTAAAGTAGTGGAGAAGCATGACCCGTACCAGCACCTGCGCTCCATCCATAACGCCGACAAACTTTACGACTACTCTAAGCCATGGGTCACGCATGTGAGCCTGCAGTATTATAATGCCGTAAAGGCTTTTGGTGTATCGCCGCTCCTCCGCGACATTTACCGCAAGCCCATTGTGCACGACGAAATTAACTACGAAGGCAACGTAAGCCGGCGCTGGGGGCAACTAACCGGCGAAGAGATGGTGGACCGGTTTTGGATTGCCTACGTGGGCGGCGCGTACGCTACCCACGGCGAGGCTACCGAAGAAGGCTGGATTTCGAATGGCGGCACCCTCACCGGCAGCAGTCCTAAACGAATTGCTTTTCTGAAACAGGTGGTGGAACAGGGACCAGCAGAAGGCCTGAACCCGCTGGACCAGTACTATCTGATGAACGCCGCCGGCAAGTACGGTGAATACTACCTCTACTACTTCGGCAAAGACACCCCCAAAAACTGGACATTTGAACTGCCAGACGATGCCTTAAAACCCGGCATGAAGTTTAAGGTAGATATTATTGATGCCTGGAACATGACGGTTACACCGCTAAAGCAGGTGTTTGAAGTAGAAGAAGTAAACCGCTACAAGTTTAAAGATAAGAAAAACACGAAAATCAAACTTCCCAACAAACCGTACATCGCGCTCCGAATTCAGAGAGTTGATGCCGAAAAGTTGAACAATACAAAAGAAACCATAAAACGAAACGAGCTGACGGATGAAGTAGAACCGTAGGGCTGCGCTGCGCTAAATTAAAAATTAAAAATTAGAAATTATGGATGGTAGACTCCTGACACTACAGTCTAATATAAAATCATACTGATATAACCCTTGACCATAAAAAGCTAAATAGGCTTCCTGAAGGGCATTTTCATTAGAATAATTTGATTGTTGGTTGTTAGTTGCGATTGTTTAATGGTTAAATGGCTTGATTGTTAAACGAACCTAGATTGCTTTTGCTGATTATGTGAATTAGTAGCAGCAGATACAAAATGATTATCATAGGCTATCGAAACTGTACCAGTCTTTGGCTTAAGCCGCCTCGTGAGATCCGGTGCCGCCCTGGCGGCAGCCTGAGCGGGAGCGAAGGCAGGAGGGAACGCAGCGGCGATGGCCAAAGACGAGGCCCCACGGCCGTGAGCGCTCAGCGCCCCGGCAATGAAACTAAAAAGCATAAGGGCATCGGGTCAAGCTCTGACTAAGAGCGCCGGAGCCAATGCTTAGAAACAAGCAGTATACAGAAGAAACAATAATAGCAGAAGAACAGCAGGCCTGAGAAGCTCACGCTATTAACCATATTTATTAACAGTGACATCTGAATACAGATGTCCCACTGATCTTACTTTAACCCAAACCGCATGAAAGCCAAAAGCTTTGTAGTACTTACTTTTTTACTCCTTACGTTGTTTGCCTTCAACTTAAAACAGGAAGGAACGCAGGATCTAACCCTATGGTACAACACACCTTCTAAAGAGTGGACAGAAGCCTTGCCTCTTGGCAATGGCCGCCTGGCTGCCATGGTATATGGCGGTGTAGAAAAAGACCGTATCCAGTTTAACGAAGAAACCCTCTGGACTGGTGAGCCACGCGAATACGCCCGCCAGGGAGCTGCCAAATACCTTCCCGAATTAAGAAGATTATTAGCCGAAGGCAAACAGAAAGAAGCCGAGAAGCTAGCGCAGGAACATTTCATGAGCCTGAAAAGCAATGAAGATGGCGATCAGGGAGCGTGGGTAGAAAAAGTAAAAGCACTTCAGAAGCAACCTGACTCACCGGCACAACCCAAATTCAACGACAGCCAGTGGAAAGAAATGACACTCCCGACCGAACAAGGCTGGGAAAGCACTAATATAGCAGGCATGGAAGGCATGGACGGAGCCGTTTGGTTCAGAACTACATTTGAGCTTCCTAAAAAATGGAAAGGCAAAGACCTGAAACTGGAACTTGGCCGCATCCGCGACGAAGACTTTACGTTTGTGAATGGCGAACTGGTAGGCACAACTACTGGCATCGGTAACCACAGGCGTTATATTATACCGGCTAAACTCCTGAAGAAAGGGAAAAACCAGATTGCCGTACAGGTACTCAATTACTTCGACAAGGGCGGCATAATCGGGCATAAGTTTGGCAACATTCCACTGTCGGTATACCCTGAAGGCGACCCTGAACCTGAGAAGAACCTGATTCCGCTCAACACCAAACCCTGGAAATACTGGATTCAGGACGACATGCCTCCAGCCGTGCCGGCTTTTCAGGCATCTTATCAGGCTTTTGGCGATTTGTGGCTTGATTTTAAAGGACACGAAAATGCCAGCAATTACAGACGTGAGCTTGATATTAAGCAGGCTATTTCCCGCACAACATACACCGCCAACGGTGTAGAGTTTACACGAGAGTATATTGCCAGTGCCCCTAGCCAGGTAGTGGCGGTGCACCTGAAAGCCAGTAAGCCAAGGCAGATCACCTTCGAAACGTCACTAAGCAGCCCGCACAAAAAGTCTTCTACCCGCAAAATAGATGACCAAACCCTGGGTCTGAGCCTGCAGGTAAAAAGCGGCGCCTTGCGCGGCGAAAGCTTTCTGAACGCCAAAACCAAAGGCGGAAAAATAACTGTTACAGAAGATAAAATAACCATTACAGGAGCCGACGAAGCCACCCTCTACCTTACCGCAGGTACTAATTTTGTACGCTTCGACGATGTGTCAGGCAATCCGGAAGAAGTATGCCGACAGGCTTTAAGAACAGTGCAAAATGCCACTTACGAGCAGGTAAAAGCTGAGCATGTAAAAGAATATCAGGGCTATTTTAACACTCTGGCCTTTCATACGCCTCGTACGGCCAATGCCAATCTGCCTACAAACGAACGTATTGCAAAATTCTCAACTGCCTCTGACCCTTCTATGGTGCCTTTGTACCTGCAGTATGGCCGCTACCTGCTCATCTCCAGCTCACGCCCCGGCACACATCCGGCCAACATACAAGGCATCTGGAACGATATGCTGGTGCCACCCTGGGGAAGCAAGTACACTACCAACATCAACGTAGAAATGATTTACTGGCCTGCTGAGCCGCTTAACCTCTCGCCCATGCACGAGCCCCTGTTCGACATGGTGGATGAGCTGGCTGAAAGAGGCAAGGTTACAGCCAAAGCCCACTACAACGCCCCCGGCTGGGTGATGCACCACAACACCGACCTCTGGCGCGGCACTGCTCCCATCAACTCTTCTAACCACGGTGTGTGGGTTGGCGGAGGCGCCTGGCTGAGCCACCACCTCTGGGACCGCTATGAGTATACACAAGACAAAGAGTTTTTGAAAGAACGCGCCTACCCTGTAATGAAAGGTGCTGCCGAGTTCTTTGTAGACTTTCTGGTAGAAGACCCTAAAACCGGTTGGCTGATCAGTACGCCCTCCAACTCTCCTGAAAACGGAGGATTGGTAGCCGGCCCTACCATGGATCATCAGTTAGTTCGCAGCCTTTTCCAGAAAACAATAGCAGCCAGCGAAGCACTCGGTACCGATGCAGCCTTCCGGAACAAATTGAAAGAAATGTGGCCGAAGATTGCTCCCAACCAGATTGGCAAGCACGGACAGCTGCAGGAGTGGCTACAAGACATTGATGACCCGAACAACAAGCACCGCCACGTATCGCACCTGTGGGGCATGCACCCGGGCAACGACATTACCTGGCAAAAGAACCCGGATATGATGAAGGCGGCGAAACAGTCGCTGCTAATGCGTGGCGATGAGGGCACTGGTTGGAGCCTTGCCTGGAAACTGAACTTCTGGGGACGTTTTCTGGATGGTGACCATGCTTATAAAATGCTGAACATGCTCATCCATCCGGCAGCAGAGGGAGGTGGCTCCTACCCTAACCTGTTCGATGCTCACCCACCTTTCCAGATAGACGGAAACATGGGCGGGGCTGTAGGTATTGCCGAAATGCTGGTGCAGAGCCACGATGGCGCCATCGATATTCTGCCTGCTTTGCCAAAAGCTTTACCAGAGGGAGAGATAAAAGGAATCAGGGCCAGAGGTGGCTATGAATTAAACCTGAAGTGGGCCAATGGCCAGCTGCAGAACCTGGAGGTAACATCCTTAGCCGGTAACAAATGTGTGGTAAGGTACGCCGGTAAATCGATCAACTTCGATACCCAAAAGGGAAAGACTTATCAATTTAATAAAGACTTGAAGAAAATATAACACCTCACAGCGTCTTCCAGACTTTTGAGTGTATGGGCCTCAGTCCGAAATTTGCTGAAGGCTTTGTTACATTTAAAACACTTGCCAGTGTTGGAGGCGCTGTGAGTTTGTGCGGTAGCTAGGGCAAAATTAATTACATTAAGTAGTCTCACTAATTTCATACATGAGAGTTTTACATTTTTCAGTAGCATCTAATAATTCATTAACAAAAAAGGTAAGAGCACAAATCTTGTTGGTGCTTTTGGCTTTCTGCATGGCTTTTACTGCCAAGGCACAATCAGAAGTTCGCCAGGATATTTCGCTCGACAAAGGCTGGCATTCTATTGCTGACGACAAAAACATAAATGCTTACCAGGGTTTTGAACAGCCAACTTTCGCCACAAAAAACTGGAAAAAAGTAGATGTGCCGCACAACTGGGATGGCTACGAAGGCTACCGCCGCATGCGCCACGGCAACAGGCACGGCTATGCCTGGTATCGAAAAACATTTCAGGTGGAGCCTCAGAAAAAAGGGCAGCGCTATTTCCTGTATTTTGAAGGCGTTGGCTCTTACGCCACCGTTTGGCTAAACGGAAAGCAAGTCGGTTACCATGCAGGCGGCCGCACCACCTTTACTTTAGATGTTACAGATGCCATTCTTCTAGATAAAAAGGATAACCTCCTGGCTGTTCGAGCCGACCATCCGGCCGAGATAAAGGATCTGCCCTGGGTATGCGGCGGCTGCTCCGATGAGCGGGGATTTTCTGAAGGTTCGCAGCCTATGGGCATTTTCCGCCCGGTGCACCTGATCGTAACCGACCCCGTACGCATCGAGCCATTTGGTGTGCATATCTGGAACGACTCCACCATATCTGAAAAATCTGCACAACTCAACATCAATACAGAGGTTAAAAACTACGGCAGCAAAAGCAAAACAGTAACAGTTATCAACCGACTTGTGGATAAGTCGGGTAAAACTGTGGCCGAATCTAAATCGAAGTCTAAAATCCAGGCGGGCAAAATGGCAATAATCAGCCAGAGGCCTCCAGTTATCCACAATCCGCACCTATGGTCGGTGGAAGACCCTTACTTATATACGCTGGTAACGGAGGTGGTAGAGAAAAACAAAACCATCGATCAGCTGACCACACCATACGGCATCAGGTGGATCAGCTGGCCTGTTGCTCGAAACGACAATGACAAGCGCTTTTTCCTGAATGGCAAACCTGTATTTCTGAATGGGGTAGCCGAATACGAACATTTAATTGGCCAGAGCCACGCATTTAGTGCCGAGCAGATAAAGTCGCGGGTCATGCAAATGAAAGCTGCTGGCTTTAACTCGTTCCGAGATGCACACCAACCGCACAACCTGCGTTACCAGCAACACTGGGACGAGTTAGGCATATTGCTCTGGACCCAGATATCGGCGCACGTATGGTACGACACGCCGGAGTTTAAAGAGAATTTCAAGAAGCTGCTCGTTGACTGGGTACGCGAACGGCGCAACAGTCCATCGGTGGTGATGTGGGGGCTGCAGAACGAAAGCAAGCTTTCGGAAGAGTTCTCCCGAGAATGCACTGAACTGATTCGGCAGCTCGACCCGGCCGGGTGGACGCAACGCCGCGTAGTAACAACCTGCAACGGCGGCAGCGGCACCGATTGGGATGTACCTCAGAACTGGACTGGGACCTATGGCGGCAACCCCTCGCTTTACCACGAAGATATGCAGCGACAGATCCTGATCGGCGAGTATGGAGCTTGGCGCACACTCGACCTCCATACCGAAGGAGAGTTTGACCAAAATGGCATTGTAAGCGAAGATCGCATGACCCAACTCATGGAAATGAAAGTGCGGCTGGCGGAATCGGTGCGCGACAACACCTCCGGCCACTATTTCTGGCTCTTCACCTCACACGACAATCCTGGCCGTGTACAGGGCGGCGAAGGCCTTCGGGAACTGGATCGTATCGGGCCAGTAAACTACAAAGGAACACTTACGCCGTGGGAAGAGCCGTTGGATGTTTACTACATGTTCCGCTCCAACTACGCACCCAAAGAAACCGAACCGATGGTGTACATTGCCTCTCACACCTGGCCCGACCGCTGGACAAAACCCGGCAAAAAGGATGGCATTGTAGTCTATTCTAACTGCGATGAAGTGGAGTTATTTAACGATGTTAATGCCCGCTCGCTGGGTAGAAAAAAACGTCCGGAAGGCAAAGGTGTCCATTTTACCTGGAACGGTGTCGACATTAATTACAACGTGCTCTATGCAGTGGGTTATGTAAACGGTAAGGAAGTAGCTAAAGATTACATCGTGCTGAACCACCTGCCACAGGCACCTAACTTCAACACGTTTCTGAAAGATGCGAAGCCTCTTACGGCAGCTGCGGCCAACCAAAACTACCTGTACCGCGTGAACTGTGGTGGCCCGGCTTATACCGATGCCAATGGCAACACCTGGTCGGCCGATGTACATAAAACCACGGCTAACACTTGGGGTTCCGTATCCTGGACTGATGATTTCACGGATTTACCTCCTTTCTTTGCCAGCCAACGCCGCACGCACGACCCAATAAACGGAACAACAGAGTGGCCACTTTTCCAGCAGTTCCGCTATGGCCTCGACAAGCTTCGCTACGAGTTTCCGGTGCCGGATGGCGAGTACCAGGTAGAGCTTTATTTCACAGAGCCGTGGTTAGGAACAGGTGGCGGCCTAGACTGCACCGGCTGGCGCTTATTCGATGTAGCCATAAACGACCAGACCGTAATCGAGAACCTCGACATCTGGAAAGAAGCAGGACACGACGGTGCTTTGAAGAAAACAGTAAAGGCAACCGTAACAGGTGGGCAACTGGTTATTTCGTTTCCGCGAGTAGCTTCTGGCCAGGCGCTGATTTCAGGTATTGCTATTTCTTCTGCCAATTCTGGTCTTAAGGCCGCTGCCCCCTCTCCTGCTTTGATTCAAAACCTAAAAGTAACGGACAAAGCCGCTGCAAAAAACTGGTCTGCACATACCTGGCTGGACACTGGCGCCAAGCAATATACCGATTCAGAAACCGCTTTTATAGCCTTGCCTTCTGACTGGTATGGAGCCGAGTGGTTGCAGGTGCCCGCATCTGCAAAAGCAGCGGCAGGAGCCAACATAGCGCAGTTCGTAGTAAGTGCAGAGGCTGATGTATTTGTAGGCATTGATGCACGCGTAACACAAAAGCCAGCCTGGCTGAAAGATTACGAAGACACTAAGAGCTTTATTCAGAACACAAAGGAAGAGGGCAACCGTTTCCAGGTTTATAAGAAACGTTTCCCGGCTGGAGCTACTGTTACCTTAGGCAGCAATGGCAGCTTACCCAAAGGAACCGCGGCCATGTATGCCGTAGCTGTAACCAAAGCCGCTAACATAGATCCCGCTTACGACCTCAAAACCACCACCCGCTACAACGCCAAACCTGGAGAAACAGCTGGCCCAACACAGATAGTGGACGAGGTAAACAAAAAAGCAACTGTTACCTTTAAAAAAGCAGATGCCACTAACGTGGTAGAATTCGATTTTGAAGTTGGTGTGGCAGATATTTATGCCTTGGAAGTACGCTACCATAACCCGCACCAACGCGAGTTTAAAGGTAAAATGCAGTTATTGGCAATAGATGGCACTCTAATGAAAGAGGAAACTATTGAGTTTACGCCTACACGCCCCACCAAGTGGAATTACATTAACAGCACCACTGGCAGTATGATAAATGCAGGATACTATAGAATCCGTATTACCTCGTCTGAGGCTGAAGATGTAAGTTTCTATGATTTGGCGGTGCAGTAGGTTGTTATAGTTTTGGATGCTGGGTAAATCGCTTCAGGATGTTTGTCGGATTAAAATTATTTTTGACTGTTTCAGGTCATCAATAATTAAAGCTTAAAAAATATTAAGGGCCATTTGTATTGTGCTACTTTCATTGAAGAATGGGTTCCATCTGGCTTAGCGATAGCTCGACCCGATGCCCTTCTGGTGATGCGTTTCACAGCTGGGGCTCTGAGCGCTCACGGCCGCGAGGCCTCGTCTTTGGCCATCGCCGCTGCACATCTTTCCTGCCCTTTCGGGCTGCCACTACTGTGGCACCGGAAACCTGTGAGGCGGCTCAAGCCAAAGACTGGGATTTGTTCGATAGCTAAGGCAGTGGCGGAAGGTACAATACTTGCTACACATTATTTAAAATTTACCAGTCTTGATCCCTGCGCCTAGATGTAATTAATTACACATAAGTAGCACATTGACTTCTTGCTTTGCTAAGTGCATATCATCAGATTATAAATTATTCTAATAGAACTAGCCTCCAGAAGGATTTTGACTAGAATTTTGCCAAGGGTTATCAAATATATGTAAGCTAACTAGTTGAATGAAGCGAATAACTAGTTTACATATGGCAGTTACAGAGTGAACACCTCTGCCAGGTGCACGGAATGAAAATAAACTGTCTGAGCGTTCAGCGAGTTTTTATTTTCTTGATTTTTTTGGTTCTTTTTGTATCAAGACAAAAAGAACAGGAAAGCAGGCAATGGAATAACTTACCTCTGCAAGTATGTAGAAAAGTAGCTATGCGAACTTAGACTTCCAAACCAGTAGCCTTTGCTAAAGGGACTTGCCCACAAGATTCTTCCAGAATGACAAAGTGGTAAGGGCTTAACTATAAATAGAGAATATTTAAAACCTCTTGGTACAATACACTTACAGTACCTGACCGCATTTAAACCATTAGCTACTTTTACCTATTTCTTCTTCGGAAGGCCATTTTAATTAGAATAATTGCGGTTGTAGCCGATAGAAAACATAAACAAAAAAGATATGCCTGTAACCTTTAAGATCAATTTTCTGGCATCTAAAAAGCTGCTGCTGGCACTGCTGCTGACTATTGCTGGTGCAGAAGCAGGTGCACAAGCCGTAGACACGACACTCCTGACACAGGGCCGCTACTTTACGGAGGCAGAGGGCAAGGCAGCCCTCGATAAATTTGCCAGCACCTACAGCGACCGGAAAAGCTGGGAGAAACGCGCAGCACGTATTCAAAAAGGAATAGTAGAAGGTGCGCGTCTGCACCAACTCCCGATGAACACGCCGCTGAACCCTATCATCCATAGCAAAAAAACGCACGATGGTTATACCGTGGAAAATGTGGCGTTCGAGAGTTTCCCCGGATTCTTTGTAACCGGCAATCTTTACCGGCCTACCCAGAAACTGGATTCGTATGCCGCTATTCTGTCGCCTCATGGCCATGGCAAGGACCCCAGGTTTAGTGCCTATGTGCAGGAACGCAGTGCCACCCTTGCCCGCATGGGAGCCATTGTGTTTGCCTACGACATGGTTGGCAATGGCGATGCGCAGCAAACTTCTCACAAGCACCCATTGGCGCTACAGCTGCAAACGCATAACAGCCAGCGCGCAGTAGACTTTCTGCTCTCGCTACCACAGGTCGATAAAAACCGGATTGGGGTAACCGGTGAGTCTGGAGGAGGAACCCAAACCTTTGTTCTGACGGCCATCGATAAACGCATTGCAGTATCGGTGCCGGTGGTCATGGTGTCGGCGTTTCATTTTGGCGGCTGCGTGTGCGAGAGTGGCATGCCTATTCATAAAAGTAAAGACCACCAGACAAGCAACGTAGAAATTGCCGCACTGGCAGCTCCACGCCCCATGCTCCTGATCTCCGACGGAAAAGACTGGACCAAAAACACACCGGAGGTAGAATACCCGTACATTAAAAATGTGTACAGCCTCTACAACAAAGCCGAAAACGTAGAAAACCACCACCTGCCTACCGAGGGCCACGACTATGGCCCCAACAAACGAAAAGCAGCCTACTTTTTTCTAGCCAAACAACTGAACCTGGCCCTGGAGAACATTATAAACGATGAAGGGGAGATAGACGAAAGTTTCGTAAAAATTGCTCAGCCAGAAGATCTGCAGGTGTTTAATGCACAACATCCCAGACCTGCACACGCTGTTATGGGCGACGAAGCCGTAACAAAACTGGTGGCCTCCTACGCCAAAGGGAAAAAGCGGAAGAAGTAGAACATGCATGTCAGGAAGAGGCATTTCAGTTCTTTCTTCTTCAGGATATTATGGACTTAAAAACTCCTTAAACAGCTTATTCCAAGTCGGAAGTTTTTCTTGTATAGTCTTAGTATTCTATACCTTTATTGCAGCTCAACGCTTAGTAAAGGCAATGGACCATGCGAAGCCGAGCATAAAGCCTATACCTTGTTAAGGAGTTTAGTTTTGCTTTTTAGAAGTATAGAGTTCTTTACCTTCTGGCACTTTTCTTACTGTATCATAGTAATCAAACAGCTCTCTCACAATACTAATAACACATTCTATTGAATTCTCTATTATCCAAAGAGTTACTTCGTTTATACTAGCATTTGAATTCACATCCTGTTTAAACTCCTTGAAGTACTTTTTTAAAGATGAGGGTGCAGATATTATAATAATGTATTTGCTTTCTTTAGGAAAGTATTTTAAACCATCTGAAACAAAATCATCATTGTAATGAATTAATTCAGCTCTATATTCTCCTAACTTAAATACCCATTTTTTATCTAGTTCAATTAAGAGTTTGGCTAATTGTGTTTCACTGAAACTATTTGTTCCACGAGCTGTTTTTACAAGCTGTGTCCACAGCAGTTTCTTCTTTTGCTTGTTACTCTCAATGATATACTTAATCAAGCAGCTGGTATAATCGAATAAGGAAAGCGTATTGAAAATAATGCTATCAAACAGAAAGTCTTGTTTTATAGCAATCTGCGGTGTAACCAAAGGGGATATTGTTTTACTAGAGATAATTTCTTCACCGCTCACATTTATTGAAGCAAGAAGATCATAATGAAAGAATATACTCTCTAACCTTAGGGTAATACTATTTCTAAGTTCAATAAAATCTTCATTAGCATAGGTCCCTGAAATTTTATTAGCGTATTCAAACACCAGTTTTACCAATAAATTCTGTACAGACCTTCTCTTTTCGTCGAGCCGTAAGACTGTATTAGTATGATCGGAATATTTACCTTTATCGAACTTATACATATTATTTTCTATGCTCCTTAACGTTTAGTATATGCAAAGCCCGCAGCATCGCAAGGGTTTTGTATATGCCTTGTTATAGCCAGTTGTTCTTTTCATTTCACCCAATATAATTCTAAAAATTCATGTGCAGTCTTAGGTATTTTTTGCCTGTCTGCTTTACTTTGCCCGCTTACTGATTGCAATTTTTCTTTAAGGTCAATATAAATTGGATGCTTAATGCTTGAAAGTAAAAGTCCTCCTTTTTTGAGTTCTTCTGTAATTTCCTGTTTTAGATTTTCCTTGTCGGTCTGCAAATCGTCTATGTAGTCAAACCCACATTTGATAATTGGGTTTGATTTTAGTTTTTCAAGTTGTTTGTCAAGAAATGGGAGTCCATATTTTTTAAAATCTCCGAAAATTTCTTCAACGGCTTTTGTTGTTGTTTCTACTTTTCCATTGTGAAAATAGTAAGCATCTTGAATATTCAAGGCACCTGAATTATGTTTCAACCCTTTCAAGTCCTTGTGTGGATTTAAAAGTCCTATGTTGAATTGGTTTGAAAAAATGTATGCAGGATTTAATCTTGAAGCTATTGAGCAAGCAAAGTTTTTGTCTTTAAGCGTAAAAATTACGTGAAACAATTCATAAACACTTAACCTATTTTGCTGTCTAAGTCTTTGAAAAGTGTAGCAACCATTTTTATACTTTAAAAACTCAAAGTCTGGCAAACCTTCATTGGCTTCCTGAATTAGAATTTTTTTAATCTCTCCCTTTTTCAGTTCAGGTGATTTGTCCTGCGTGCTTGTCAATTCCTTTATTTTGTCAAACCATTTCACTGTTATCCTATTAATTGGTGGCCGTGCTACAATTGGCTATAACTAGCAGCTAAACGTAATACCTCCCCCAAAAATACGCTTATCTGCATTATGTGCGTAAATGTCTTATCTCTTATTTCCTAAGATAAAAAGTAATCGCTAAAGCTCCTAACCTGTTTTACCTTAAATAGAGCCCTGCTATTTTGCTTCCAAAAATTTATTCCTGCTGGTGGCAGAACTGTTCTGTTGTTAGAGAAGGCATCGTTACGCCTGTTTTACTGCTTTGCACGGCAGTTTTTCTACAAAAGGAAGCTACAGGCTACTAGCAATTATTCTAATCAAAACAGCCTTCCAGAGGTAAAAAGGTACAAAAAAGCCCTTACTGTGGCAAGGGCTTTTTTATGTAAGAATTGGTTCCGGCTACTTTTTGCTGGTAGCCAGGTTGGTATTTACCTGATCATCAGAAAAGTTGAAGTACAGGGTCATTTGCTTTGGTCTTGTTCTCCAGTAGTCGAAGTAGTTGTTTTTGCGGCCGGAATTGCCCAGGTACTCTGGCTTCTGCGATTTGGTACCTATTGGTGTGATGCCGTGCATAAACGAGATGTCGCCTTTCGGGAAAGGAGGAGCCGTGTTATAGGTTTTACCAGTAGGATTGGCCGGCGTGAACAAACGGAGGAAGATATCCTGCTGATCAGTTACTACCGTGAAAGGCTGTGAAGTGGTCAGCAGCTTCATCCAATACATATTGGAGTGGTAGCCTTTAAACTCCGGATAATCGAAGCGGGAATGGCCGGGGGTAATATGGCCGGTAATGGTGTTGTTGTACTTCTTCGTCCAGATATCGAATTTGTTGCCGTGCAGGCGGTTTTTCCAGACTCTGTAAGGGCCATCGCCCAGCCACTGCACACCCTTCACCTGGTCTTCAGGGAAAGAGAAGTTGATACCCAGAAAATCGGAATGTTCTCCTAACTCGTCGTCTGCATCGCCTTTGTAGGTCAGGTACTCCACATCCAGTTGCAGCCAGCCCGATGGGTACATGGTCCACTGCAGGGTCTTGAACTGTTTCTTCTCTTCAATGTCGTAGGTAATTACCACGTTATTGCCCTCCTGCTTCACGTTCAGCTTCTGGAAACCAGATTCACCTTCGGCAGGAATAGGTCCTTTAGCAAACGGAATAACGCCTTTTGCATTCTTCACCTGCTCCAGCAGGCCAGTTGTTTTGTCGATGCTTACCTGCACCCCATTGGCAGAAACAGTTACCAGGTTACCAGACTCCTGGAAAGAAGCAGCTTGGGTTCCTTCTTTCCGCACAATACGCTCTGCTACGGTAGCAGGATGTGTAATGGGCCAGCTCCAGGTAAAAATCTCTTTCTGATGCGGGTCTGTGGCAGTAACGTAAATCACATCAAAGTTCTGCCAGTCGCTGGGGAGCTGCAGAGCAAGTGTGCCTTTGTCGCCGGGTGCTATGGAAGGCGCTGTAAAAGTACCGGTTTTGGTTTCGGCTTTGCGGTTGCTGTTCGGCTCCGGCAACTGCGCCAGTTTGTACGAGTAGGTGCACTGGTTGAGGTTGGTGTAGAAGTAGCGGTTCTCTACCCGGAAAGTGCCATCAAAGCCAGGGGTTATTTCGCGCTGCTCAAACTTTATAGGCGACCAGATTTCCTTAATGGTGTAAAAGCTTGCCTCCTTCTCTTTGTGCGGACCCAGTATGCCATCATTGGCATGGTCGCCGTCAGTGTCCAGTATTCCTTTTTTATCGGTACGCACTACGCCTTCATCGGCAAATACCCACAGGAAACCACCTGCCGAAAGCGGCTTCTGCCACATCAGCTCCCAGAAATCGTACAAGCCTGCTCCAAGGCCACCATCGTAAAGGCCATGCAGAAACTCTGTCGGGAAGAACACATCGCGCCCCTCGAAGTAGGAACCGGTGCCGTAGTTGTAGTTGGTGTAGTGCTGCGTATCAATGCCACGGAAGTTCTGCCAAGGGTGCACCACCGGGCGCTTTTGAATGTCCATCGAATCGATGACAGGGTCTAAATCGAAGTTATGTCCGCCTTCGTTGCCGTTGGTCCAGATAATGATGGAAGGGTGGTTTACATCGCGGATCACCATTTCTTTGGCCAGCTTGGTACCTACTTCTGTGTCGTAGGCATCGTGCCAGCCGGTTAGTTCGTCAATTACAAAAAGGCCTAGCGAGTCGCACACTTCCAGAAAATGCTTGTCGGGCGGGTAATGCGACATCCGCACCGCATTCATGTTCATTTCCTTTATCAGCTGCACATCTTCTATGCTGTTCTTTTTGTTCGTAGTTCTGCCCGACTCCGGCAAAAAAGAGTGGCGGTTTACACCTTTGAATTTGATCTTGGTGCCATTCACATAAATACCGTCACGCTCCCGGAAATCAACAGTACGGAAACCGAAACGCTCGCTCACGGTGTGCACTGGTTTGCCGTTTTGCAGCAGCGTATACGTTACGCGGTACAGGTTCGGAAACTCCGGCGTCCACTGCTTTGGCGAGGAAATTTTGCTTTGCAGCCTGGCTACTGTTTCGCCTTGCTTCAAGCTTGTCTTAAACTCGGAGCCTACTTTCTGGCCGTCGAGCGTAAACACCTGCGCAGCTACTTCATTGGCACCAGCCAGGCCTTTCAGGTTAACTTCAGCTACAAAGCTGCCATCGTGTTTGGCATCGAGGGCGGTACGCTCAATGTGCTGCACCGGCAGCGCCTCCAGGTACACCGGCCTGAAAATACCACCAAAAATCCAGTAGTCGGCATGGCGCTCGGCCATCACCACCGATTCGTTGGCAGAGTGTTTGGCAACCGTTACTTCGAGCAAATTACTTTTGCCGGGCTTCAGCAGGTTAGTGATATCATATTTAAACCGGTAGAAAGAACCCTGGTGAATCGGTCCGGCAGACTGACCGTTAATTTTCACTTCCGTGTCGGTCATGGAACCTTCAAACACGATGTTTACCGTGTTGTTTTTCCAGTTGGCAGGTACTTTAAAGTTGTATTTATAGAGGCCTTTTTCTTTGGCACGTACATCGGCTTTGTCGTTGCCGTAGTTATAGGTTCCGAAACCTTGCTGCTCCCACACCGATGGCACCGGAATTTTTGTCCATTTTCCTGCTTTACGGCCTTCTGTTACCATAAACTGCCAGTCTACTGTTTTGTCGTTTCCGGTTCCGGAAAGGTACTGCACCTTGGTCTCCTGTGCATGCAGCGCAGCTATCGGAAAAAGCAGGAGGATAGAGAAAAGGAATCGGACTGAAATAGATTTCATGATATTTGGGTAATAATTAAACTAATTGTATTCAATAAGTTGCTTCGGTTCATCCTGAAGACCTTTCGTGTACAAGCCAATGGTTTCGACACATTAAAATATGATACTTAACGCACGCCAAAGACTAATCTCACCGTTAAAGTCATCTTCATTCAACCTGCCAGCTGTTTTGCAACTGTTTAAGTTCGTTGTTTTTTCTGGCTTTCGCCTCGCCGGCTGGGCCTTACTTTTCTCCTTGATGAGAAAAGTAAGCAAAAGAATCAAGACGATTTTGAACTCGCTGAACGCTCAAACAAAAAATCGTCAAATGGGCACTTGGCAATCTTTTTAGCTTCGTGGCTACACACTTTTTATGAAGATATAATATAAAGCGTAATACTGGCTCCATTCACTCAACTTCACCCTGGATCTAAAAACCAGAAAAAAGCTTTTGAAGGCAATTTTCATTTGAATAATTCAGGCTATTCCTGTAACAAGAGTTGCCTCCCACTATTTTAAACTATGAACTGGAAACTCGCAGCAGCAGGATACTCTCCTGCCGCTGCCGCCACCGTTTTTCAGGAGCACAAACCTTTGTTCGTATTTAAATGTAAATAAGGGATTTTTATATGAAAAAACCTTGCCTTTTTCGCCTTTTTAGTGCCCGTTAAAGAACACGTAGAGGCCTACCATCACTATAATAAGCAGCACCCAAAGCACATAAACGGAGCGACTTGGTTTTACCAGGTTACTAAAATCAAGCTCGTTCTGGTTTCTGGCTTCGGCGTTGTTATCGAAGTAAGAAATAAGGAAAGCTAATACGCTCAGAATCACGAAAATGTAGAAAGACAAGAGCAGGAAGTGCGGCCAGAAATCGTAAACAGCAGACGGGAACACCCACAGGTACATAATGCCAGTGCCAATACTAAAGGCCGTACCCGCCGTCAGGATAAAGTTGGCAGCACGGGTAGTGGTTTTTTTCCAGAACACGCCAAACAAGAACACCACCGACATAGGCGGCGCAATAAAACCAAGTACCGACTGAAACACATCGAACAGGTTCAGGCCTTTAATGCTATCGATGGCCAGGCTGCAAGCAACCGCAATAATGGCTCCGACCACTGTTACAATGCGGCCGATTTTTACAATTTCTTTTTGGGTGGCATCCGGCTTCACCTTTTTCACATAAATATCCATGGTGAACACGGTACTGAGCGAGTTCAGAGCCGAGTCGATAGTGCTTACCAGCGCTGCAATGAGTACAGCCATCACCAAACCGGTCATGCCAGCCGGGAATAGGCGGGTTACCATGGTCATGTAGGCTGTGTCGGGGTTCTCGAGTTCGGGGTATAAAATAAAACAGATAATACCGGGCAGAATAAACAGCGGTACATCCAAAATTTTGAGCCAGCCGGTAAAGTTAGCCCCCAGTTGCCCCTGCTTCAGGCTTTTAGCCCCTAGCACCGACTGTACCATAGATTGGTCGGTGCACCAGAACCAAACGCCCATAATCGGGTAACCCAGCAGAATAGCCGCCCAGGGGTAATTCGGGTCGTCGAGGGGGCGCAGCAGGTTCCAATATTCAGCGGGCACAGCTTCGTAGATGGCCACAGGACCACCTGCTTTTATGACTCCAACCACCGTAAGCGCCAGCGACACCACAATGAGCAGAATCATCTGGAAAACGTTGGTAAAGGCAATAGCCTCTAAACCACCTGCTATGGTAAAAAAGGCAGCAATCGCGATGAGTACCATGACCGATGCCCACAGCGGCAGGTTCAGGATTTGGCCTACGAGTATACCACCGGCAAAAAGTGTTAACGATAACCACGAGATCAGAACGGTTATAATGGTGTACCAGGCCAGAATGCTCCGCGTGGATTGCCCGAAGCGCTTGCCCATAAACTCCGGCAGCGTAAGCACCTTTGCCCCCAGGTAACGCGGAGCAAACACCACGGCCAACAGAAAAATGAACAGAAAGGCATACCAAGAGAAATTACCGGCAACCATGCCTGTTGTAAAGCCAATACTGGCCGAAGCAATGAGCATTGAAGGCCCTACGTTGGTGCCCCACATGGTAAAGCCAATACTGGACCAGCCCAGCGAATGGCCGGCCAGAAACAGGTTCTCTCCGCTTTGCTTCTTTTTCCGGAAACTTACCCAAAAGCCCAGGCCAATAATGATAATCAGGTAAACTGCTACCACTATAAAATCGAGTGGCTCTAAAATGCTGTAAATATCTTCCACAATCAGGTTGGTTTTACTTGTTGGCTCCGCTCCTGTACTGGCGCGAAACACTCAGATGTTTAAATGATGGGATAAAAAAATTAGCTGTTGTTTACCAGTCCTAAAAGCAAATTCTTCTAATGAAAAAGGCCTTCCAGAGGTAAAAATGCTCTTTTGAAGTCAGGGCTTATGCAGAGCAAGTATCTTTTGTTAAGGTGCTCCGGAAAATATAAGGAAGCTACCTGTAGGCAAAAGGCACTACAGGCAGCTTCCGGATAGATAAATCTAAAAGGAAAGTGGCTTAAACGGCTGCACCTTGCAGTTCGGCCAGGTCGTGCTGCTGTAGAATGTCGGCTACTTTTACAGGAGCGCCCGTCTCCAGAGATTTCTCCATGGCGTTGAGCAGAGCAATGGTCCCGATTCCCTCTTTTAGGTCTGGGTAAGCTGTTTTGTCCTGCTCAATGCAATCGGCGAAGTACTCCAGGTAGTTCTGGTATTCGCCGGCATGGTGGCTTTTGCCTTCAAAACGGAAATAATGCTTGAGCTTGTGTTCAAAGGTGATCACTTTTTCTTCGCCGGTGTTGGTGGTGATGGCATAGCGCAGGTCCATGTAATCGCCCTGGCTGCAGCCTTCGGTGCCGCGCAGGATGCAGCTCATCTCGCTGTCGCGGAGAACAGGCTGCACTGGCCCTGTATATACTCCGCTCACACGGGCAATACGACCATCTTTAGCCTTAAAAATAAAGTGCATGGTGTCCTCGTTTTTGAGACCGCCTTTTACACCGTTCGGGCTCAGCATGCCATACCCCATTACTTCTTCAATATCGGGCATGTACCAGCGCACCAGGTCTACCGGGTGGCTTAGGCCACCGTACAGCCACCTGAAGCTCTTCTCTAAGGCCCATGGCTTTTCGAGGAACCAGCGGTGGTCGGCGTGGTAGTAGGCTTCTATGGTTACCAGGTCTCCGATCAGGCCTTCCTCATAATCGGCACGCTGTCTTTTCATTGGCTCAAAAAAGCGGCTGCTCTGGCCAACAAATAATTTCTTGCCAGCCTTTGCACTTACTTCCAGCAGTTCTTTTGCCTGCGATAAATCATTGAGGAGCGGCTTGGTACACACCACATGCTTTCCAGCCTGCAGCGCCAGCTTTATGTGCTCCGCGTGCAGGTGGTCGGGCGTGTAAATGGCAATTACATCCAGTTCCGGGTCGTTGAGCAGGTCGCTGTATTCGGTGGTGTATTGGTGGAAATCGAATTCTTTGGCTCTGTGCTTGCACATGTCCAGGTTTCTATCGCAAACAACCTTAAGTTCCCATTTCGGACTTTGCAAGGCGGCAGACATGGTGCTTCTACCTTCTCCCAAGCCTAATATTCCTAGTTTTAACATATTTGATTTTTTAGATGCTATTCAAACTTAAATATCATATTTATGAATGAAACAACGAAATTTTGCTAACGCTATTTAGTCTTTTTTTAAAAGCTCCACCTGTTTTGTCAGTTTTGAAGGACAGAAGGGGTGATTGAGTGAAGGACAGTAGCCTCAAGCAAAGAAGCTTGTGTTGTGATAATACTTTAGCCGACCGCAGCTATTTCCGCAAGTTGAAAACACTTGGCAGAGAGGCTTCTTTCACTGCAATTATTCTAATGAAAACGGGCTTCCAGAGGTATTTGACTTTAATTTTGCTAAAGGCTAGTTAACGGACATCCGAATGGTAAATCTCCTGCTAGAGACCAAAAATGGCATACCCGCCTCCACCTGCCGATGAAAAAACAGTTATGCCATTTTTGCTCAAGCTGTAGTTCTGATACCACAGTGATACTCTCCCAATAGATAACTAGAGTTGAACTACCGAGGTTGACCTATCAAAATAATGAGTAAAATAATTTTGAATTTCTAATTTGGCGCAGCACTAGTAGCCTGGGTTCTGCTCCAGGTTAGGGTTAGCCAGCACATCGGCAGGCGGAACCGGGAACACCAGGCGGTTAGGGCTGGAGGCTGGTTTCAGGTGCCAAGGCTGCAGGAACTTGCCATAACGTACCAGGTCTGTTCTTCGGAGTCCTTCAGCAAACAGCTCACGACCTCGTTCTGCCAACAGATCATCTAAGGTAAGCGATTGGAAGGCGCTTACACCTCTGTTCGTTCTGATGGTGTTTACGATCTGCAACGCCTCGCTGGCAGAGCCTTTACGCAACAGCGCCTCGGCCTTCATCAACAACACATCGGTATAGCGGATCAGGATGTAATCGTTGTCGGCTGCAGATTTGTTTGCATAATCTGGAATGTACTTTACAGGACGCACCCCATGAAACAAACCTGCTCCTACTATAGTCGGTATTTCTTTAGTTAGTACCACATTCTGAATAGCTGTGCCATCCGGGTTATATTGCTGCCCCACCAGGAAACCGGCATTATAGCCTCTTTCTTTCACGATCGGGTGCTCGTAATATCTCCTGATGTCGTTCTGCTCGAAGGTATCGTAGAAATCACCAACAGCTGCAAAACCGTTCCAGCCACCACCATTTGGCAGGTTCATTTCGCCGGGAAAAATGGCATGCCACAGCACCCACAGCGAGTGCGACCGTACGCCGCCCTGCCCTTCTATGGTAAAGAGCAACTCCGTAGATTTCGTATTATTATCTGGTCCGAAGCTATCCCAGTAAAAGTTAACAGACTTGCCGGTAATGGCATCTGCGTACTCTATTACTTTGTCGAGGTCGGCGTTGTTGAACTGCGGGTTGGCTCTGTCGGCATACACGCCTTTGTTCAGGTACAGCCTGGTCAGGAAACCGCGGGCAGCGTTTTTAGAGGCTTTAAAAGCAGGAGCCGAATCAGATAACAAGGGCAGCGCCTCCTCTACCTCTTTTATGATAAAGTTAATGGCTTCCGTGCCTTTGTACACCACTGGCGGCAGCAGCAGGTTTGAGCCTGGTTCCCGGAACGGCACCCGGTCATACAGGTCGAGCAGCGTAAACATAAAATAAGCTCTCAAGAAACGGGCTTCTGCAGCTACTTCTGGTGTGGGGTTAAAGTTGAGCACGTTGGTGGCATCAAAAACACCCCGGTTCATGCGCTCCCACACCTGCCGGAGGTAAGCATGGTCGGCGCGCCAGGTGTGCTGGTGCAGCTCGCGATATACGCCCCCGTTGTCCCAGCCCGAAGGCCTGGAGGGGCAGATCATAGCATCTCCGCTAATTTCGTCTAGTACCCAAACAGAGGCGGCGTGTTGCACAAATGGGTTATCGAAATCGCGGTACACGCGCTCCAGCATAGACGGAAAGTTTACGTTCTCCTCCAGGAACGCCCGTGCTTTATCGGCAGGAAGTTCAGAGTGTACTTCTTCGGCCAGATCGGTACAACCAGCCAACACCAGACTCAGGGTTATATATTTTATAAATTTCATCTTCAAAAAATTTAACAGGTTTGGTAAAAAGGACACAGGTACCAGAGCACAAGGCAAAAGGTTTTTAGCTGTTTTACACTGACTTGATGCACGGTGCCCACTCCTTTAATTTTAAAATCAACTCACTGCCTTAGAAAGACACATTAAAGCCGAGTGTGAAGTTTCTGGCCATAGGGTAAGGCGTGTATTCTATGCCGAAAGATGGCACACCGTTTACGCCACGGTTGGTGTTCACTTCAGGGTCGAAGCCGCTGTAGTTGGTAAAGAGCAGCAGGTTCTGGCCTGTTAGGTAAAGGCGGGCATTTTTAAAGGTAGTGCCTATGTTGCCCAGCGTGTAGCCAAGAGCAGCACTTTGCAGCCTTAAAAAGTTTCCGCTTTCCATGTACCTGGTCGATACTACGTTGGAGTTGCTCAGGCTTTCAGGTCCTAGGGCGATGTCAGAAGTAGCGTTGCGGCCCAGGCCAAAGTTGGCAGCCGTAATCACAGCATTAGCCGTGTTGTTGTACAGCTGGTGGCCAAAGGCGCCGTTAAAGTTCATGGTAAAGTTAAACTTGCCTCTGCTCACATTTGTGTTGAAACCCACCAGGTAGTTCGGGTTCGGGTCGCCCACAAAATCGGCCTCCTGGCTGTAAAGCGCAGCGCCATCGTCGTCGAAGCCCTCGAACTCGCGCATATAGTACGCAAACAGCGGCTGCCCATTAGCCAGGCGCTGGCTGTTGCTGCCTTCGCCAAGGCCGTTACCGTTTATCTGCCCGGTAAGTACCGGAGCACCTGTGTAGTCTTCGAAGCGGTTTTTCAGGTAGGTGGCGTTCATGCCTACTTCCCACATCCATTTTTCGTTTTCTATTACCAGTGCACTCAGCAAAAGCTCTACGCCCGTGTTTTTAACAGTGGCCGGCAGGTTGGTCCAATAATTGGCAGAGGGAGCCGGTTGTAATGCTGGCAGCCTGAACAGCAGGTCTTTGGTAGCTTTGTCGAAGAACTCGATGGTACCATTCAGCCTGTTGTTGAAGAACCCGAAATCCAGGCCCAGGTTAATGGCTTCGGTAGTTTCCCACTTCAGATCTGGGTTCGCTACATTGGCGAGGGCAATACTTTGCATACCAAACTCATATCGCTCCTGCGAAGCACCTGCGGGGAACTCCTGGTTACCGGTTCTGCCCCAGCCCAGTCTCAGCTTCAGGTTGCTAAGGGTCTCTTTTCCGGCCAGGAACTGCTCCTCAGACAGCACCCAGGCACCGGCAAACGAAGGAAAATAACCATACTTGTTGTTGCTGCCAAACTTGGTAGAGCCATCAGCACGCATAGTAGCCGTAATAAGGAAGCGATCAGAAAAGTTTAGGTTAGCACGGCCGAAATAAGACTGAATTTCGTTTGTAGGGTCTTGGTAAGAGCTAATGTTTATCTGGTCTCTTCTAGCGTTCTGCAGAATGTCCGACCCCCTCAGATCGAAGGAAGTAAAGCCTCTGGCCGTAATTTCGGACCTTCTGTTTTTATAGGTCTGGTATTCGTAACCGGCCAATAAGTCTAAAGTAAGGCCATCGGTTACCTGGCTGTTGTAGTTTAACGTGTGGGTAAGAGTGCTGCTGGTAAGGTTCGAGTTGCTTACCACAGCCAGGCCTATATCGGTAATGGTAGACAGGAAAAGGTCGCCGGATGTATCGATGGCTCTGTTACCTTTAGACTGGTTTACCCCGAAACTTGCTCTGTAGTCCAGCCCTTTTACAATATTAAAGGTAGCTCCCACATTGGCCAGCACATTGGTAATGTTGGTTTCATCGTTGTAGTACTCGAGCAGAGCAGCAGGGTTTGTAGGCAGGCCAGATACGTTCGTGCCATATACGCGCTGCACAAAAGTACCATCTGCGTTTCTGAACGGCACCGTTGGGTTCCACTCGATGGCGTTGCCGATAAGGCTACCATTTACGTTGGAGTTTTCCGCAATAGGTGCACCGTTTTCTAGGGTGTTGGCCACAATCAGGTTTACGTCTACTTTCAGTCTGTCTTCGGGCAGAAAGTTATAAGTGCCGGTAAAGCTGCCGGTATACTTTTTAAAACCCGACTTTTTGATGATACCTTCCTGGTCGTGGTACCCTAAGGAAAGGCGGTAGTTGCTCTTGTCATTGCCACCTGTCATCGATACGTTGGCGATTTGGGTTTGCGCCGTACGCATAATTTCGTCAAAGGCATCTACATCGCCGCCGCCATCACGGTTTTCGATCTGCCGTAAGGCAAGGCCCTGCCGGAAGGTATTGGCATCCATCAATTCCGGTTTACGAGCCATCATACTAACCCCAGTCGACATGTCTACATTAAGCGTTGGTGCGCCCTGTTGTCCTTTTTTGGTGGTAATGATAACCACGCCGTTGGCTCCCCTGGCACCGTAAATAGCGGTAGCCGAGGCATCTTTCAGCACATCTATAGTTGCAATATCGTTCGGGTTCAGAAAGTTGAGCGGGTTAGAGCCAGCCGGACTGCCGAGTTCACCTGCCGCAGCGGCTGGTTTGGTGTTTCGACCATCCAACGGAACACCGTCTACTACAAAGAGTGGCTGATTTCCGGAGCGAACAGAAGAAGTACCTCTTATCCGAAAGGTTACCTCTCCGCCTGGCGCTCCACTGTTGTTTACTATGTTTACACCAGCTACTTTACCCTGAATAAGTTGTTCTGGCGAGGTGTTGATGCCCGTATTAAAATCCTTTTCACCTACTCGGGCCACAGAACCTGTAATATCTTTTACACGGGCTGTGCCATAACCTACCACCACAACCTCATCCAAAGCCCTGGCATCTGGCTTCATGCTAACGGCTATGGTAGCGCGGTTGTTAATCGGGACCTCCTGCGGCTGGTAGCCTACAAAGGAAATGACCAGGGTTCCGGTACTGCTTGTTGCCTGAAATGCAAAATTACCATCCAGATCTGTAGCAGCTCCTTTGGTTGTTCCTTTTTCCATAACCGTTACACCCGGCAGGCCGGTGCCTTTCTCGTCGGTAACTTTACCCTGCACCATATGGCCCTGGGCAAACGCGTTGTTGCAAATCAAAAACAGTAGAGGGAGTACAAATAAGTATCTCAGCTCTCTTTGTAGAATATGTTTCATTTTGATAGAGTTAAAGTTGTATATCAGATCGTCAGTTGCTCTCATGGCGGCTGTTGTGCCAGCCATGCCTCCACTCGGTTGTATCGGCACTATCGTTGGTAATTTATTAAACAGACAAGTAAGCCTGCCAGCTGGGACTCCGGTTCTTTTACTCCTACAAAAGAACCGGCTGGCCATACAGGCGCAAACAGTGTGAGGTGATGGTAATAATCAGGTGTTTCAGAATTTGCCAGAAGTGCAAATGTTTACAAGAAGCTGGTCAGGCTCTGTTGTTTGATTGCAGTCGCTAGATTATAGATGCTAAATTTCTCTTTAGATGAGAGCTAGATAAGACCCTCCACATCCTTATATCAACAATTTAATTATTTAAGAATCAGCAGCTAGTAACCGGTAACCAAATTATTTAAATAAAAAAGGCCTTCCAGAGGCTTTTTCGCCAGTTAAAGCCCAAGGGTGCTAGTGCCCGGAACGGGTAATCAAAAGAAGGCGTAAGGACTCATCACTTACACCTTCTTTTGATGCTACAGTATGCTAGCAGCCGTTTACGAGCAGTTTTTCGTCGAGGAACTGTTTGGCACGCGGCACATCCTCCTCCTCGAGGTGTTCTATAATAATCGGAATGTTCGGATGGTCGCGGCTCAGGCGCTGCAGGTACAGGTCGTAGTTCAGGGAGCCTAAGCCCGGAGCAGGCAGTTCAATCATGCCAACGCCACGAAGTGTATGGGCCTCGCTGGCATCTATGTCGGCCATTTTAACGCCTTGTGCAGCCGTGGCACGCTTTACATCTTTGGCATGCGATATTTTAATGCGGTGCGACAGTGCGTTAAAAATGTAGTTCAGCGTCTGGTCCATCTGGTCGATGTTGTGCTCCTCAAAATAATTGGTAGGGTCCATGAGCAGCCCCAGGTGCGGGTCGGTTATGTCTGAGAAAAGGCGCAGGGTTTCTTCCACAGATCCGATCACGTTGTTTACATAGGTCTCGGCCAGGAAAGTAACGCCATGCTCACGCGAAAAATCCACAATGTCCTGAATCACTTTTACACACTCTTCATACCCTTCTTCGGTTTTATTTTTTGGGTGATGCACCCAATCGCTCTCTGAATCGAAGGTGCCGGTTTCGCTGATTACATAAGGCGAGCCCATGTCGTGCGCAAACCGGATCAGCTGCTTCAGGTGCTTCAGGTTAGCCTGCCGCTTTGCCGGGTCGGGGTGCACCAGGTTGGTATAGCCCGAAATGCAGGAAATAGGCAGGTTGTGCCGCCTGAACGTGTCCCGGATTCTGCGGCATTTCTCAGCTGTAATCTGCTCGGTAGACAAATCCATGTCTTTAAAGCTCAGATCGAGTTGAACTGTGTTAAATCCGATTTCCCGGATTTTACGTGCCGTTTCTTCTAAGGTGTAAGGGAAGTAACCTGTAAATATGCCGACTTGTATCATATAGATTATGAGGATTAGGTATATTCAATGATAGAGTTTCTGAATGAGTGGGTGTGTGGATTATAAAAACACAACAATCAATACACAGTAAACTTAAGCTGCCTATTATGCTTTTGTTTGGAGCTTTTTAAAACCATACAGCTTAACAGATCGGCAGCATTTTGCCTGATGTCTAATGTCTTGTGTTCTCTATTAAGTTGCCAGTATCTCCTGTATGGCCACCGCCCGGTGCTCTTTATAAGAAACATGGCAGGCTTCTACCAGTGCCATGGTTTTGAGATTGTCTTCGCCGCTTAGTTCCGGGGTGGTATCCTCCTCAATGGCACACATTAGTTGCGCCATCGGCCCTACAAAGGCATCGGGGAACCATACTTCATCCCAGCGTGGTTTAAACCACTTCTCTCCTTCCTGAATGGTGGTATAGTCGAGGGTGCTCGGAGTCCGTTTCGGGTAAAAAGGCCAGCCGATGCTACCTTTTGCTGTTCCTTCGGTGCCTTCTACACGCCAGTTAATGTAAATATCGCTGGCAGCTCCTTCGCGGCTTGGCCCGGTCCAGACATCGTCCCAGGCGGAGGTGCGCAGGCCATTGTCGTACTCCAGGATATACAGCGACACCCCATCTTCGTGGCGGAAGTCTTTGCCATTGCGCGGGTCTTCGGTTACGCTGCAGAACACCCTGGTAGGGTCGCCGAACAAAAAACGAAACGCATCGAGGTGGTGGATGCTCATGGTTCGGAGCGTGGCCCAGCCGAGCTCTTTCTGCCACGGCATCCAGTGCGGAATGGCACGCATATCGATGGAGGCAAAAACAGGCCTACCCAGCACACCCTGGTCCAGCAGCGATTTGCAGGCTCTAATGGACTGGTCGTAGCGCATGTTCTGATTTACACTCAGCTTTATACCTGCTTCAGCGCACAAGCGAACAATTTCTTTAGCCTGCTCATAGTTTACCGCCATTGGCTTCTGCACCAGAATACCTTTAATATGGTCGGCATGCTTTACCGCTTCCCGCACAATCTCCAATTGAAAGTTGGGCGGCACCGCAATGTCTACGATCGCTACGGCAGGGTCCTGGAGCAGTTCCTGGTAGCTGTCGTACACTTTTCCGATGCCATGCCGGTCGCCTACAGCCTGGCTGTTGGCACGATGGCGCGAGGCAATGGCCACAGGGTTAAAGCCAGCCTGCCGGTAAGCCACCAAATGGCAATCGGCCATAATAAACCCGGAGCCAATACAGCCGATGCCTAAATCGAGGTTCTGGGGCAGGCGCGGGAGGTAGTTTAACTGAATATCTAACGAGGTATCCATTGTTATGCTTTCTGTTTAACCTTATTTAACTTTTAAAGTAATTTCGTTTTCCTTGTTCAGAAAATCTGTCTGTGCCGAAAGGCCCACAGGGTCAGATGCCAGAATAGCAGCATCCGGAACTACTTTTACAGGGGTAATGCAGGAGGTGTTTTTTTCGCGGAACGGCACATTGTAGCTCAGGTTATAAGCCGAAATAAGCGACCAGCGCGGCTTGTCCGATAAGTTAGCCTCAGACATGTGCAGCAGGTTCGGGTGGAAGAAGAGCATATCGCCTGGCTCCAGCTCTACGTGCACGCGCTCGCAACGCGTAATGGCCTGTTCTACAAAATCCATGTCGGCACCTTGTTGCTCGCCTGCAAAATTATGCTCAAAACGGCCCATCTTATGAGAAGCCTTTAGCACCTGCAGGCAGCCATTGAGCTTGGTAGCCTCAGTTAGCGCAAGCATGGCGCTCAGCATAGCTTCGGGGTACAAAAACCCGTTTTTATACCAGTACCCATAGTCCTGGTGCCACTCCCAAGCACCGCCTACTTCAGGCTCCTTTTGCATAAGCTTAGAATGAAAATGACATACCTCTCCTTCTCCTAATAAATCCTGCGCGGCATGCACCATCTTTTCGCTCCGTGTGAGCAGGCCAAACGTATCGTCGCCGGGCGTGAACCAGAGCGTAAGCCGGGTATGCTTACCACTTTGGTCTTTAAACTCAAATGCATTTTTGCGGAGTTGGCCGTCTTCTATAGCCAGGCCGTAGAGCAGTGCCACTTCTTCTTTGTTTAAAAAGTTTTTTACGATCAGGTAACCGTCCTGTTCGTACTGCAACTTTTGTTCGGGAGTTAAGCTTGTTAAGGTCATATAGAATATGGTTATGTTTTTTATAACTGAATAGTAACTAAAGGTAAGCCAGCAAGGCCAAACGCAACTTTCAAAAAGCTTTACAGCCATCACTCTTATTCAAACCAAGTACTTTTGCACCAGCAGTTTAACAATAGTGAACTCACACTTTATTACTCTAACTAATGTTTGTTAAAACATTGCTTAAAAAAAAGAAGCCAGCTGCTTCTAAGGGTAATTGCTTTCTTTATTGTAATCCGACTGTCGTGGTAAGCGAGAGCTTCGAATTTAAGGAAAATTTCAATAACTTTCGTTTATCTTCGTTCTCTTTCAAATCAACATAACCAAAGTTCGCTTTTATTTTATTCTTACGCCACCGCTTTTTTAGCAAATAAACAAACTTTTTTGACATAAATTAGGCAATTGTTTAAATATTAAGGTAAATTAAAGGCATATTCTACACTGTAAAGCAACCAAATGAAGCCGCATATTCAAAAACTTCCTTTGTCAGAACACTCTTCTTTTGTTGCGGATACTTTCTTTACGCCGCATTTCGAAACCCCCTGGCACTACCACTCCGAGTATGAGCTCGTACTGATTTTGCAGGGCAAGGGGAAACGGTTTGTAGGCAACCACGTCTCCGACTACGAAGAAGGCAATCTTACCTTTATGGGCCCCGATGTACCGCACCTATTCCGGAAAGAAGAGCCCGAGGCCACAGGCGGTTCGCTGGTGATTCATTTTAAGGAAGATTTTCTTGGAAATGATTTCAAGCGGATACCCGAGATGCAAAAGCTCAAGCAGCTGTTTCAGAAAGCACGTATGGGCCTGCACATAACCGGCTCCACCCGTGAGCTTATAAGCCAGAAAATGAATAATATGCTCCAGCTACAGGGCATGGAACGGCTTATCTGCCTGCTCAGCATTTTAACTGTTCTAGCCAATACCGGCGAGTTTGAACTGCTCTCCAGCTCCGAAATAAGTGGCCAGAACTCTCGCGACAATGACCGCCTGAACAAGGTGTTTGATTATGTAATGTCGAACTTTAAAAATGAAATACAGGTAGGCAAAGTGGCTGAAATAGCTAACATGAGCTACTCGGGATTCTGCCGATACTTTAAAAACAGAACCAAAAAGAATTTCACGCACTTTGTAAACGAAATACGGATTGGTTATGCCTGCAAACGCCTGATGGAGAGCGATGTTTCGGTAAGCAATGTGTGTTACGAAAGCGGCTATAATAACCTGACCAACTTTAACGAGCAGTTTAAAAAGATCCTGAAATGCACGCCTTACCAGTTCCAGCGGCAGCACAAGGTGTAGCTAAGTTAAGAGTCTAAAGTTATGAGTTAAAGGAATCCTGCACCCGTACTCCTAGGCCTGATCGGAACAAAAAAGGTTCTGGAAGGCCATTTTCATTTAAATAATTCAGTTGTTGGGTGTTGTCTGGCCAAGTAGCTTACCTGTTAAATTGTTGGTCTAAGGATGTAGATGCTCTTATCTAACTTCTAACTCATAACTCTCACCTTATAAATGGTCTAGGATCTAAAATCTAGTGTCTAAAATCTAAAACATATGGAAGTAAAGTTTTTTTGCCCACGCTGGGGATGTGAAGACATGCCTTGGGATGATTTTCTTTTGAAAATAAAAAGCGCTGGTTTTGCAGGCGTGGAGTGTGCTATTGCCAATGAGGCAACTCACGCAGAGCTAAGCGAAATATGGGAGAAACTGGATAAGCACGGGCTGGAGATTATTCCGCAGCACTACGGCACTTACGATGCCGATTACAACCGCCACCACGATACCTTTGCCGCCTGGTTCGAGAAAATACGACCATTCAGCGCTTTAAAAATAGATTGCCAGACAGGGAAGGATTTCTTTTCGTTTGAGCAGAACAAGGCGCTGATAGACCTTTCTGTGGGTTATACCCAAAGCACCGGGGTAGAAGTTTACCACGAAACGCACCGCAACAAGTTCGCGTTTGCAGCTCACATTACCAAAGAGTACCTCCGCCAGATCCCTTACCTTAAAATAACGCTGGATGCCTCGCATTGGGTAAACGTGGCCGAATCGTACCTCGAAGATCAGCAGGAGGCCATGGAGCTGGCTATTTCGCGCACAGAGCACATACATGCCCGGGTGGGTTACCCGGAGGGGCCACAGGTGCCAGACCCACGCGTACCGGAGTGGCAAGAGGCTGTAGAGCACCACTTGGCCTGGTGGGATAAGGTAGCCGCCAGAAAAAAACAGGAAAATGCCTTGCTGACCATCACACCCGAGTTTGGCCCTTTCCCCTACATGGTGCCTATGCCCTTTACCCGGCAACCCATCACCAGCCAGTGGGATGTAAATGTGCACATGATGCAGCTGCTAAAAGAACGGTATCAGTAGAGCAAAAAAGCAGCGGATGCTCCAGGTGTAAACCCGAAGCATCCGCTGCTTTTATACTAGAAGAGGTTTAATACTCCTTCGACTTAATTTCCAAGATTTTATACTCCTTACCAAGAGTTTCGAAGTGGTAGAAGGCGATAAATTAATGGCTAAGAGCAAGGCCCCTTGAGGCATGTTTATTTTCGCACAAAGTACATGCATGCAAAAAACATGGGAACCCTTGCGCATTTTTCTGCCGTTTTGCTTCTGAAGGGCCATTTCATTAGAATAATTCCTCTTCTGCTCAACTCAACTTTCTTAAATGCACTTAGTGCAAGTCAAATGGTTTCTAAATATTAGGCACAGCAAAAGAAGCAATATTTCTACCGCTGAGCCTCATTTTTAATTTGGCAGGAGAGCACTAATGGCCGCTGCCTGTACTTACTTCTCCCATTTCTGCCTGGCCTTTTACGGTGCCATAGGTCATAATCAGGAAGGAGGTACATAATACCACCAACGCCCCGATCAGCAGCAGATAAGTTCTGCGCGATACGTCTTTCCACTCCTTCATAATAACGCCTACTACAAAGCTGAAGAAAATGAGCATCGACATGTGAATAAGCCAGCTGGCAAACTGGAAGTTACCCATTTTTACGTGCCCAAGGCCATAGAAGAAAAACTGGAAGCACCAGAGCGTTCCGGCTAGCCCAGACCACATAAAGTTTCGCAGAATGGCTAATTTACCCAGGCCACTGCCTTTGCTCGTCATCTCTTTTAAATTGCCTTCTTTGAGCGCCAGCACCATAAACCACACCAGGTTTACCACAAAGCAACCAGCCGTAGACACAATCAGTTTGGCATTTCCTTCAAAATGACCGGCTCCGTTGGCTGCGGCCATGTCGGCAATAGGTTGCCCGTACTCCAGAGAAATGTTGAACACAGCCGACAAAATACCACCGATAATCGTTAGCATCAGGCCTTTCTTCATATCGAAGCGTTGCCCCTCTCCCATTTCTCTTTCACGCTTAAAACCGGCCAAGCCGCAAAGTGCCACGCCCAGCATCGAAACAGCCATGGCCGTCAGAATAATGTCGCCACCTGGCCGCTGGAAATACTCCACCACCTCGCCACGTAACAGCAAAGGCGTGAGCGTACCGATGATGGCCGATAAGCCAATAGAAATGGTATAGGTAAGGGAGTAGCCAATAAAACGGGTAGCATACCCAAACGACATACCACCAAAGCCGTAGCAGGCACCTAAAAAAAATGCGCCCAGCACTACATCGGTGGGAGCATTGGCCAGGATTTCAAAAAAGTCTGGCACCGTAAATATACCTAGCACAGTAGGCACAATAATCCAGGCGAAAAGCGACTGCACTAGCCAGAACGATGTCCAGGACCATTGTTTGGTTCTATGGTAAGGCAGATAGCAGGTAGAAGCGGAGATGCCTCCTACAGCATGCAAGGCTGTTCCTGCAATGGGGTTGGGTACTATCATGGTGAGGTAAGGGTGGGGAATTAGGGTTTAGTGTTAGCTGCCTGAAGCAAATAACTAACGATTGTTTCAGTATATATATTTTAGCATGAATAGATTACAGACAATAGATTTTCCCTGAAGTTGATTCTCAATGGTACTCCTGCCCGGCCCAAATGCACCCAGGAGCTACACGCACTTGGAGGTTTTTCCGTTGCCTCTCCCACTCAAATAAATCCTTAAATCTTCAAATTCATCAATCAGCACATTAAGCCAATTATTCTAATGAAAATGGACTCCCAGAGGCAAAAACGGGTATAAACAGGCTCGGCCTACGCTGCATCAAGATATCCGTTATTGAGCACTACTCCTGCTTTCTCCGCCAATCCATCAGGTTCCGGAAGTGAGGGTAATCAGAAGTCTCAGCAAAATAAGTAGTTATTGGCAACTTTCTAAATGTTGTAACACTGAAATTAAAATAAAAAACTCTTTCATGCTTTGCAACTTGGTACATCCAGCATGAAAGAGTTTAGATTAAGCTTCGTAATCTTTGCGTTTGGCGAGCAGAATATGGTCGGCCACCATCACAATTTCGCCGCGCTGATTAAACACCTCCACGTGCTCTACCACTTTGCCATACTGCGGCTTTTTATCGTCTTCTTTCTCAGAGATAGTTACTTTGGTATGGATGGTATCGCCGATAAAAACCGGTTTGATAAAACGTAGACGGTCATATCCTTTAGAGAAAGCTTCCGGGTTGATTTCGGAGGCAGTTTGCCCTATGGAAACGCTAAAAATGAGCGTGCCATGTGCAATACGTTGCTGAAAGGGCTGTGTCTTGCACCATTCGGCATCCATGTGGTGCGGAAAGAAGTCGCCTGTCTGGCCGGCATGCAGCACAAAATCTGTTTCTGTAATTGTTCTACCCAGCGTTTCTCTGGTGTCGCCCAAGGTGTAATCCTCGTAAAATTGAGATCTGATATGCATAAAGCTAAATCAATTAATATAATACTTTTTAACATTTACTCCGCCGTTGTTGCTCGACTCATACGCGCTTTCCACAACGGCCATTGTTTTCCTCACGTCCTCCACACTGGTAGGCAATTCGGTTGTTTCGCCTTGCGCAAAGCGCATCAGGCTCGACATAGTGCCCACAAAGGCATCCGGAAACCAGCTTCCGTCCAACTCCACCGTTTTCCACTCCGGCTCCTGCCCTTCCTGCAGCAGGCAGTACTCAAACTTGTCGGGCACGCCATGCGGGTAATCCAGTAACAGACCCATTTTTGCTTTTATGGCTCCTTTGGTACCTTCCCACTTTATAAAACTCTCCTGGTTCTGCGGCCCGAACACATGATCGTGGTTGGTGTTGATAACAGCGTGTAGGCTATCATCATAATCAAAGATAATCGTAGTGCGCGACGAGGACAGTTTTTTGTGCGGGTTGCGCAGCGTTTTGGCATAAATACTTTCCGGATCCCCAAGGAAAGACCGCAGCAAATCGATATAATGAATGCTGTGGAACATGATCTCGAGCCGCTCGTGCACCTTTACAGCCGGGAAAAGCTCCCAAGGCGTGTAGGTGGTTAAGCGAACCTCCATGTCGTATAGCTCCCCAATTAATCCTGCCTCAATCAGGTAGCGGGCCGCACTTACAAAAGGGGCAAATCGCAACTGAAAATTAATAGCCGCCTTTAGGTGCTTCCGTTTACAAACCGCATAAATTTCTTTTGTCTGGTCCAGGTTGTCGCCCATAGGCTTCTGAATCAGGACTGCCGCTCCATCGGGGAGTTGCTCCAGCACCTCCACAAAATGCGCAGGCATTAAGGCTATGTCATACACCGCATTTTCGGGTGCAGCGGCAACTGCTTCGGCCACGGAAGCAAACACATGCTCTATCTGATTGTCGGCTGCTAGTTTTTCGGCCTTTTCTGTTACCTTATCGGTAATACCGAATATGCTGAAGCCAGCTTTTTTGTAGGCAGGTAAATGGGCATCGTGCACAATGCCACCAGCTCCTATAATTACAATTGGCAGAGGCTGCTCTGGTAATACAGGTTTGTAGCGTAACTCCATTATTTGCTGAACACTTTGTTTAGTTGTTGCTGCCCCTCTTGCAGGATATGGTCTATGGGCAAGTCGGAATTTAAAGCTTTAAGCACCACCTGGTCTATTACTTCTGCTGCCTTGGCCCAATCAGCATGCCGGGGCAAGGTTCTGGATTTTTTGTGCAAATGCTCCAACTTGTGGTAATATGGCACTACACGATTAATTTCGGGGTCGTGCCAGGTAGAGATGCGGCAACCAATACCTCCGGCAAGCGTCAGCTGTTTGTCGTTCTCTGTATTGGTGGCAAACCGAATAAAATCGTAGGCAAGTTCTTGTTTGGAGCTCCCGGCACCGATGGTGTACATCCAGTATACATTTAAGGAGGCACCTGTGCCGGTGGGGCCATGCGGAATGTCGGCAATATCTACCTTCCCTTTCACCTTAGAGACTGGGTCTACGTCGCACACGGCAGCAAAACCAAACCAATTTACCATCATGGCTACTTCGCCGTTGGCAAATGCCTGCCCCGCGCGCACCGACTCAAAATCAGCGCAGTTCGGATGTACGGCTGCCTTGTCGCGCAGTATGTTGCGGTAAAATTCCAGTCCTTCGCGTGCAGCCGGCGTGTCTATGGTTAGGCGCCCATCGGTGTCTACAAGCTCTCCTCCTCTTGTCCAGAGTTGCAGGCAAAAATCGAAAACAGTGTTATGACCGTCGGGGTAGGCCGCAAAGAGAGTACCATACAGCCCCTGCTCCGGCCGCTGAAAAAAGCGTGCGATAGTTACAAAATCATCCCAGGTTTTGGGCGGAGCTAGCTCTTTGCTAAACTGTTTCCGGTAATTTTCTTGTTCAGACGGATCTTCAAAAAGGTCTTTTCTATAGATCAGGCATTCCGGCCCATCATGAAAAGGCAAGCCTACCACCTGCTCCCCGAACTGCTGCATCTGCAAGAGGGCGTCTGACCAACCTGCAGGAAATTCATCTAGTCTGTTTTTTTCTATGAAAGGGACAAGATCAGCAATGGCACCAGTGGCCTGGGCTTCAGCAATCCAATCGGTATTGAGATGCGCTATATCCCAGTCTCCGTTCCTGAGCCCGTTCTGCACAAGAGCTGCGTTATGCAGGTCGTGCAGTTCCATGGGAACAGCTTCGAGCTGCAGGGTACAACCTGTTTCTTTACAATAGGCTTTCCAGGTCTTTTCTAAAGCGGCCTCAAAAGGGCCAAATTTTCTGACTGCGAATCTAAGCGTATTGTTGTTTTCAGGCATAGTGAACATATATTAATGAAAACTGGCAAAAGAGCATTATTAAAAATTAGCGGTAAAGCTAAGGTACTGACCGCTAATCTAATTTAGAAATTATACAGGAGGGCTCTGATTGAAAAAGAGCCTTTAAAGATACCGACTGTTCCAAACTGGCACTGAGGTTTACTTGGCAGGAGCAGGAGTTCTGAACCGTATATAATATAGGCCAAAGTCTTAGCGGCTGCCTATATCTTGTTCTTGTTTAGAAAAATAAGATGTAAACAGCCGCGTCGGCTTTATTTTCCGGTAGAATGTTTTACCAGCATTTCTTCTATAATGGCTGCCGTATGTTCTCCTAATTTGGGCGCTCCTTTGCTAGAGAGCAACAACTCCCCATCTATTTTAATGGGGCACCGGGTGGTGCGGTAACGGTAGCCGTCGCCCATGCTGACCTCCTGTATCATCTCCAGCACCTTAAAGCCTTCGTGCTGCATCAGTTTATCCCAACTTAGCACATCGGAGCACCACACATCGGCAGGTTCCAGCACGGCCAGCCATTGCTCGGTTGTGCCTTTCAGCAGGTGCGCCGCCAGTATCGATTTAATTTCATCGCGCTTGTCAAACCAAGAGGCTACCTCCTGATACTCCAGCAGGGCCGGGCAATCGAGCAATGTGCCTAATTGGGGAATAGAGGCCATGGCAATAGCCAGGTAGCCATTGCTGGTACGGTAAATACCGTAAGGAGCCCCCAGGTAGGCATGTGCATTGTTTTTAAGGGAACGAACGGTAGGCTCGCCGCCATCGCGGAAATAGGTTGTAATTACCTCAAACTGGAAATCGACGATGGATTCCATCATGCTTACCTGCACCAGGCCTCCCTGACCAGAAATTCCTTTTCTAACGAGGCAGGCCATCAGGCCTTGTGCCAGGTGCGCACCGGTTAAAATATCTACAATAGCAATACCCATAGGTACAGGCCCTTTATCGCCATTGCCACTCAGGCCGGTTAAGCCAGAGAGCGATTGCACCAGCAGATCCTGGCCAGGCTTGTCGCGCCAGGGTCCTTCATCTCCGTAACCCGATATTTCACCATATACCACTTCGGGGTTAACTTGCTTTACAGCCTCGTAGTCGAAGCCGAGTCTTTCCATAACACCCGGCCTGAAATTATGCATCACCACATCGGCCTGCTTTACAAGTTCCCAGATCTCATGTCGGTCTGCCTCATTTTTAAGGTCGGCCACAAAGCTCTCTTTGTTTCTGTTTATGGCATGAAACACAGACGAGTCGCCGTTCATAATCAGGTTAGACACGTACAGCTGTCTGCATATGTCGCCAGTACCGGGTTTCTCTACTTTTATGACTCTTGCACCTAAATCGGCCAGTCTCAAACTGGCAGAAGGGCCGGAGAGAAACTGGCTGAAATCTACAACTAAAATATCTTCTAAAGGTTTTATCATGAGCATAACCGCGTATGGCCTCCGTTCTAGATAATGTATTATACAATATGCCGCTGCTTTTGCGTTTGTACACTATAGCCCCACCTGTTGCGTGCACAATAGTAGTGGTAGTAGTGTTATACGCTCCCAGCTACAATTGAACTATCGGTTTGGGGCTCCTAAAACAGCCACACTAATAATTAAATTTTGTTTTACTATTGTATCAGGAAGCGTTACCGTAACCTGCTGACAGGTTAAAATCCCTCTCGATTACCTTCACATGTTCTCCTACGGCCGGAGCAGGTTTAAATGAGAAAAGTCGTTGCCCGTCTATTCTGATGGGGCAGCGGGTGGTACGGATATTGTCGCCACTTGCAGTTATAGTTTCCTGCTCCATTTGCAAAGCCTTGTAGCCTGCATGGTTCAGGAACTCCTCGTAATTCAGAATGTCGGCACACCAGATATCGGCTGGCTCCAGTACTGCAAGCCATTCGGCAGTGGTGCGTTCTTTTAAGAATAACCCGAGTTTACGCATAATATCGTCGCGGTACACAAACCAGGAGTCGCTGCTTTTGTACTCTAACAGTTCATAACAGCCAAGTGTTTCGCCAAGGGTGTGCAGGTCTTCCATGGCCAGGGCCAGGTGCCGGTCTTTTGTTTTATAGACTCCGTATGGAGCGCTCAGGTAAGCATGCCCATTGCCTTGCATAGCTCTGTCGGGCAGTTTACCGCCATCGTTCAGGTAAGTGGTAATTACCTCAAACTGAAAATCAAGTATAGACTCCAGCAGACTTACCTCCACCAGGGCACCCGTTTTAGTTTTACCTCTTCGGATAAGTGCAGCCAGTATGCCTTGTACAAAATGAGCGCCACACAGCATGTCGGCCACGGCCAGGCCAAAGGGAGTGGGTGCATCGTTTTTATCGCCAGACAGGAAAGTTAAACCAGAGAGCGACTGCAACAGCAGATCCTGGCCGGGTTTTGAGGCCCAGGGACCTTTGTTACCGTAACCGGTTACTACTCCATATACTATTCTGGGATTAATGGCTTTCACCGTATCATAATCCAGACCAATTTTCTCCATCACACCCGGCCTGAAATTGTGCGTCATCACATCAGCCTGCTCAATCAGCTTTTTTATGCGCTTCAGGTCTTCCGGATTTTTAAGGTCGGCCGCATAAGATTCTTTGTTCCTATTAATGGTGTGGAATACAATGCCATCATCGCCAGAGAACAGGTTCTTGATCGAAATCTGTCTGCCACTCTCTCCTTTTCCGGGCCGCTCTATCTTTATCACCCTCGCGCCCATATCTGCCAGGCGCAAGCCTGCTGAAGGGCCTGCCATAAACTGGCAAAACTCCAGCACTACCAGATTCTCCAGTGGCTTCATTTTCTTGATTCTTTGTATAATGTATTAAGTTCGTTTAGCACATGCTCCTCATTTCCTCCCTGCATCATGTAGTTGCGGATTGGTGTACCACCATGGTCCTGGAAGTGCATGTAGCCTTTGTATGTTGGTCTCAGAAATGCTCTGTCGTGTGTTGGCAGTGTAGCCTCCAGAAAGTTGGCTGACTGTCTGTTTGTTTCTTCATTTAGCCAGGCTGCCCGATGCCCAGGCTGTCCACCGCTTGTAAAATACAGCGTTTGCTGGCACTCGGGCGAGGCTACAAAAGCAGCATATTCCATGGCCACCTCTACGTGTTTACAGGTAGTAGATACCGCAAGACCTGTTCCACCGAGTGTACTCCTTAACTTGCCGCTGTCTCCAAAAGAAACTATATCATGAAAATGCAGCAGGTTGCTGGCGTAGCCAGGGCGGGAGTAGTTGGTGTAGCCATAGGCAAAGGGGCAATACACATACTTGTCGGTACGGGTCATGGCTTCGTACACCTTTATAGGATTCCAGTCGAAGCAGCTTTTATCTACTTTTTGAGCCAGGTAACGGAGCGTTTGCAATGCTTTAATACCAATCTCTTTGCTTACCACCTCCTGCTCCGACAGGAACGGCTCCTCCCCGTTCGCAATACAGAACATGTAAAAGTTCATTAAAGTATCAATTGGAATGGCAGGGAAAGCAACAAATCCTTCACCGGCAAGATTCAATACATCTTCCCAGGTTTGAGGCAGTGTCAGGTTATGTTTTGCAAGCAGGTCTGGGCGGCTAGAGGCAACAGGTGTGGCAGCATCTATGGCAAGTGCCCACTGGTGGCCATCATAAGCATAGCTTTTGTAAGAGGACCCCACGCTATTATTTGCCTGATCTTCTAAATATGCTTGAGGCAAATGCTCGTCCATCGGCACCAGCACGCCATTGGCAGAAACAAACCCTGCCCATGGATGGTCAATCACAATTAAATCATAATCACTGGCCAGTTCGCCAAGCGGCTTGTCCGCAAAATCCTGTAGAGAGCGTTTCACCCACTTAATTTCAACATTTGGGTTCAGTTCTCCGAAACGCTGCGCTGTTGCCACCATAGGCACTAAGCCTCTACTATGATCCCAAGTTATACCTGTTAATTTTACTGGTCCAGAAGACATAAATGTTAGTTAGTTTTTGCATTCAAATATAAATATATAATTTATTTATAAAACAAACTAACCTTATTAATTTTTTAAGTATGTACTACATTAAATACAGTACTTTGCTTTTACAAACTTTTTATTCAAGGTGTATACTCTTTCTTAAAATCATTGAATATTTATAAACACTATATCTTTCTGCCTTTGCTTCGGAGTTACCTTTAATTGCTCTATCTTACCATTCACCAGCTTGCCTTCTACAGTTGTGTTGTAGGGTGCATGGAGTTTAAAAGTTACATCCCAGTCTTGTGGCCAAGCGGGGAAAAGATAAATTTTTTCACCGTCGGCCTGCAGTAACATTTCCTGCAAACCGATCATGCCGGAGCCACCCCAGTTATGATCCGGAACCCAATCCTGCCCAGGTCCCCAAAAAGTAGGAAAGCGTCGGTCAGCATTTCCTAGCTTCTGAATGGTTATGGCAGCTGCCTCCTCGGTGAGGCCCAGGCGGGCGCAGAAAATATTGTCCTGGTGCCAGCTGGTGTAGTTCCGGTTCTTAATAGCATCAGTGTCGTATTTCCAGGTGTTTATGGCTACTTCCAGATCTGGCTTGCCTATGCCGTACATGCCGAACGGGAAAACAGGGTAGAGCTGTGGGATTTCGGTATTTTGCATACGCTCCCAGCTTTTAGCCGGCGATAAGGTTTTGTGCCCCTGCATTTCCCGGAAACTTAGAGGCGGTACGCGTTTCAGCATTGCTTCCCAGGAGCTGCGAGCTTCGGAGGTGCCGTAAGATTGAGGGAGCTCCAACATACGACTCAAGACTGTTTTGAGACCGGCAATGGTGGAGTTTGCATTGTAGGCCATTTTAAATGTTTCGGCTGCAGTACCCGGGTACAACACCAGGTGGCCGTTTTCATCTAATTTCTTAGCGCCGCGCATGCCAGCCCGGTACTGGTAATGCTCATCAAAAAAAATAACGCAGCTTTCGATCAGGGGCATGTATTGCGTTATGTCTTTGCCTGTGTAGCGCTGCATGTCGAGTATCATCAGGCAAAAGTCCAGGGAGGTATCCCAATGGTACTCCAACCAGGCATTGTATTCTACGCCAGGGTCGAAACCTTTGGGACGTTTGAGGCCATACTCTGCATAATTAGGCAGGCCAAAGTTTTCGATCTGCTCCGTAAAAGAAGCGCCCTTGTGCCCCCAGTAATGTGCTGTGCGTTTTTCGGCGGTGGGCAGCAGGCGCCGGTAAAATTCGAACTGAGGAAGCAACATATCAAAATCGCCGCTTTTGAGCATGGGCCAATACACCAGCCGTTGATTCTGGGCCGTAAAGGTGCCTCCGCCCCAGTTGCGGTAATCGGGGGTAAAGGGGTAACGGGTGGAGTCTATAAAAACAGGATCTACGGTAAAAAGTCCGCCATTAAATTTGGTAGGGTAAGCACCGTACGCATTACACGCCAACTGATAACGGAACAGCTGGTAATTTCGCGCTACCTGCCAGGGAGCCGCAGCAGCATCTGGCTTATCTGGGTTAATCAATACGTAGCTTCTTTGCCAGAATTGCTTCCACCAGTCCTGGCTCTTGCGGAAGGCGGTTCTCTCGGCCGCCTTTGCCTCTTTTACTGTTTTAGCCAGACCTGCCTGCCAGGTTGCTACGTCTGCTGCCTGCTCGATATGCAAAAACACTTCTATACTGTGCTTTTTTTGCGTTGTTTTGCTTTGCAGTTTCCAGCCCTGGTAAGCAGTGTTTAAATACTTCCCTTCTGTGTTGCCCGCCGGCACCATGTTTGCCCCTCGCATAAGCCCCCCGAAGGTTAGGCGCCGGAGCGGGTTCAGGAGTTCTGACTTTATAGAATCTAGTCCCTGCGATTTAACAGTTAAGTCAAAAATGGTGGAGTCCTGGTTGCGGTGATAAAACAGTACGTCATCTCCCTTGAAGTCAACAATATCTTTGTAGCTGATGGCAGGAGTTTTAATCCATTTAAGAGAACTAGAGAATTTTTCCCCCTGTAGCAATTCCCGGTTATGGGTGCGCCAGTTCTCGTAGGTGGCGGTTGCCTGCACCGGCTGGTTGCTGGCTACGTCTACATGAATAACGGGTCTGAACACATCAACCCAGGCCGTAATGGTAGCAGCGTGTTTTCCTTTGGTGCCGGTTATTTCTACCAGCCCTTCCTGCAGCTTTAGCTCCTGCCTGAAACGGGTGCCGTCTTCAAACGGGTTGGGTGAAAGCTTTACACGCACTCGGCCAAATTTCGGAAAGATGTTGTTTTCTTCGAAAGCCCCGCTCCTTGACATGTAATAAAGCAGTTCGCCGTTTTCCACCCACACATTGAGCCCTATGTCGCCACCACCGCAGGGCATCGATTCGCTGGCGTTTTTGCTTTGGCTGTCCCAGATGATATTATACGTCTTAAGCGCTGGTACCTGCGCCAAGGCAGAAGAAGTTGACAGGAAAAGAATCAGAAATAGGCCACACCAGGTGGACTTGAGGAGGTGGTTCATGGTACTTGAGTTTGTTCAGAAGAAACGCAACTGTTGTCTTATCTGGCAAAAATAAGTATAACAGTATAGGAATGTAAGTGCAACGTATGTTTCTTCCTCTTTCGTGCCACGGTAATCAGAAAATCGAGATACTGCGAAGGCTACACTGGAGCTTTAGCTGTGAGTACCAGGGAAGAGTAAAAGCCTTCCAGAAGGCAGGTTCTAAAAATTAAATTATTCTAATGAAAAAGAGCTTCCAGAGCGCTGTTTCACACAAAATACCTATGGCTTTTTGGTACGCCTCAGCTTTTGAAAGACATCCTTTTCTTTATTTTGAATTGCGTTTAGATTCCTCTGGAGCAGCCCATAGAATTATTCTAATGATTTTAGCCTTCCGGAGGCAAAAAACACCCTGGGGCATAAAAGGCTGAGGAGGATGCTGGCCACTGCGCCAGAAAAGTTTCCTGTACTGAAACTGCCCTTACAAAGAGCAGCTTCAGCACAGAAATTGCTTTTAGTTATAACCTGGGTTTTGCACCAGGTTCGGGTTGGCATCAAGTTCCGACTGCTGGAACGGCAGCACATAATTATTCAGATTAAACTGGAGCGGAACTCCTCCTGGTGTTCTGAGGGTAGGCAGCTTGATGTGGGCAATACGCCATCTTTTTAAGTCGTTGTAGCGTTGGCCCTCCAGCGCAAGCTCCACTCTCCGCTCGTGCCGGATGTAATCGCGAAGGGTTTCCTGGGTACTGTACAGCGCCCGGTCCACAGGCGGCATGTTTACAGTAGGCCTTGCCCGTACCTCGTTCAAGGCGCTGTACACAGCATCGTTTGGTCCATTTACCTCGTTCAGAGCCTCCGCGTACATCAGCAGCACGTCTGCATAGCGCAGGTGTATGTAATCTTGGTCTGAGTCCTGGGCGGTGTTGTTGGTAAAGGGCGCCCGCGACAGGTCCACGTATTTTTCCATCAGAAAATCGGTTACCGTCGTGTAGCTACCTGTCCACTCTTCGCCTGCGTCATTGCTCCAGACCTCACCGGGTAATTTCACCGTCATGTCGAGGCGTGGGTCGCGATTGGCGTAAGGGTTGGCAGGGTCGTACAAAGGCGAACTGCTGGCTGGTTTGCCGTCGGTCATTTCGTAAGCATCTGCCAGGTCTTTGTACGGCTGCATCAGCGACCACCAGCCAAGTTCGATATCCATGCCAGCGTTGCTGCGGTGCACGTTGTTCGGTGCCAAGTATTGCGTAGAGAACATGATCTCGCGATTTACCTCGGCATTCGCCTGGCCTTCAGTTCGGAACAGGGCGGCGTAGTTGTTTGCCAGCGCGAACTTGCCGGAACCGATAATTTGCTGTAGCACCGGCACCGCATCGGCGAATCTGTTCTGCGTCAGCAGCACCCGTGCCTTTAGCCCCTGGGCGCTTCCTCGCACAGCCCGCCCAGTATACCGCTCGTCTGGCAGGTTGGCGATGGCAAAATCAAGATCCTCATGCACAAGGGAGTACACCTGTTCCTGTGTACTTTGGGCAATGTTGGCCTCTGCAATGGTGCTCGGGAAGGTTGTGTAAATAGGCACGCCTCCAAATGCCTGCACCAGGTCAAAATAGGCCAGTGCCCTGATAAACCGGGCTTCTGCTCGGTACCTTGTGTTAAGTTCGGCGCTGATGGGGGCCTTGTCTATATTATCTAAAAAGTAGTTGCAGGAAGCGATGGCGCGGTAGGGCGAGCTGAACATGTTTCTGACAGCAGCACCCGAAACGGGTGTTATATTGCCAGTGGCCAGATTTGGCATGCCATTCTGGTTGCCGTTTCCCGGATCAAGAAAGGCATTGTCTGAGATGCCATCCAAGTATACCCGCTCATAACCAAGGAAGTTTTGCTGCAGCCTGCTATACACACCAGTTATGCCAGCCTGTGCATGAGCCTCAGAGAGCCAGAAAGTTTCGTTTGAAATACTGTTTAAGGGAGCCTTTTCAAGAAAGTCTGTACAAGATACTCCTACTACCAGCATACTAGCTGATAAAAACATCGAGATGTTGTGTTTTATTCTCATTGCCGTTTGCTTAGAAGTTAATGTTTGTGCCTATGTTGTAGATTCTGGTCTGCGGATACTGTGCAAAGTTGCCTGTTATGCTGGCTCTTTCAGGGTCGCTGCCCTCGTACTTGGTCCAGGTGAGCAGGTTGTCGCCCGACACGTACACACTGATTCCTTTTGACTTGATGCGCGACACCAGGGCCGTTGGCAGTGAGTAAGAAAGCACCACGTTCTTCAGGCGTAGGTAAGAGGCATCCTGCAGAAAATAGGTGGAGTTGATATATGCCTGCACACCAGGGTAATTCTGGATATAGAGGATCGGGAGCTCGTTCGTCGGGTTAGTCGGAGACCAGGCATTCCGCCATTTTTCGGTCGGAGCAGTTCCCTGATGAAACGGATCAACACCCCAGCCAGACACCCTTGACTTTACACCTTGCACCCCTTGGAAGAAGGCATCCAGGCTAAAACCTTTATAGCCAACATTAAATCCGAATGAGTAGATGTAATCTGGATAAGCGCCTTTTACCACAATACGGTCGTCAGCGTCAACAATTCCGTCGCCGTTCTGGTCCTTCATCTTTAGGTCGCCCGGCCTAGGACTAGTATTGGCCGCATGCTGTGGAACATTTTCCCTGAGCGCACCACTCTCGTCGAAGTCTTCGAGTTGAAAAATGCCGTCCCATTCATACAAAAAGTGTGAGTCGTAGGGTATGCCGTTGTCTCTTATCAAGGAGCCTGATCTGTTGGGAACAGGAATTTGCAAGACCTTATTTCTAGCGGTAGAAATCTGGCCAAACACGCTGTAATTTACTTCTCCTACCTGGTTACGGTGCGACAGCTCCAGTTCTATGCCCTGGTTACGAATTTTACCGTTATTTACAACAGGCGCGTTCAGGCCCAAGCTAGCAGGAACAAGAATTTCGGACAGAACATCGAAGCTTGTTTTACGGTACCAATCGAAGGTGATACCCAGAAGCCCATTCTTAACGTCCATGTCGAAGCCAAAGTCGAGCATGCGCGTAGACTCCCAACGGATGCTCTGATCTACAAACAAGTTCACCACTGCCCCCTGCTGCATGTTTGCATTACCAAAAGGGTAGAAAACATTATTGATAACCAGGTTATTATGATAGGCATAAGGTCCAATATTTTGGTTACCCAGTGTGCCATAGGAGGCGCGTAGTTTAAAGTTGCCAATGGTGTTGCCGAAGGTGTTGCGGAAAAAATCTTCTTCAGACATTAACCAGCCAGCAGAGAACGAAGGAAACGCTCCCCAACGATATCCTGGCGACACCCTGGAGGTACCATCGTAGCGCAGGTTAGCCTCCACCAGGTATTTGCCCTTGTAATCGTAATTTAGCCGACCAAAGTAGGACTGAAGCGCCCACTCCGTAGGTTGAGGAGTACCTGGCAGGCGCGGGTGGTTAAAGAACAGAGCCTGGTTATCTGCGGTATATGCGGTCAGTTCATCTAATACCGGCGAGGCAGAGTTAATCCTCCTGGCGCTCAATGCGCGAGACCTATAGCTAACCTGCTCGTAGCCGGCCAGGGCTTTAAAGTTGTGCACTTCGCTCAGGCTTTTCTCGTAGGTTATGGTAGAGAAGATAGTAGGCGTTAGTTGCTTGGCATACATGTCTGTAACACCCAATACATCAGGGCCATAAGAGTCGGCCTTGTAGTCGCCGGTAGCAGGGTCTCTTTCCTGCGTGAGGTAAGCCTTGTAAGGCTGCTGATGCATTTTATAAAATTCATCTACATAATTAAGCGCCGCTTTGGTAGACCATGTGAAGCCTTTAAATGGTTTGATGTCGATGAAAGCCTGCCCGTTCAGGTTGTACTCCTGGGTGCGCTGCCGCCCCATAGCATAGTACTCCTGTGGGTTTCGGTTTCTACCTTCCAGCTGGTATGCCCTGGAGGCAACCCGGCCACTGCCGTCTGGAAGAAAAGGGCCATACAAAGGACCGGCCGCATAGATAGAGAGCGCCATCCCCTCCCCTGTAAACGGCGGTTCTTTTCTGTCTTTGTAAGCAAGGTTCATAACAGTTCCTACCGTTACGTGCTTGCTTAGTTCGCTTGTGTAGCTTAGCAAACCGTTGTACCTGTTAAAATTATACCCAGGTATTACAGCATTTTGGTCGAGGTAGCTCAGCGACAGATTAAAGCTGTTCTTTTCTCCTCCACCCGATACGGCCAAGCTATGGTTCGTGACCGTGGCAGGGTTCATGTAATAATCCACGTTGTCGAAATTAGGATAAAGATTCCGATCGGTGGCATTACGGTATTTCTCTATTTCTTCCGGAGCAAATCTAAAAGTTACACCCGCTGAACGCTCTGCCGCCTGGTTGAACATTTCCATATACTCAGCCGAGTTCGTGATCAGGTCAGGTAGCGCTGTGGGTGTGTGCCTGGCCACGTTGGCACGATAACTAACATTCACCTGGCCAGATTTTCCTCTTTTGGTTGTAACCAGAATTACGCCATTAGCCGCCCTCGAGCCGTAAATAGAAGCCGAGGCAGCATCTTTCAGCACCGTTACCGACTCTATATCGTCTGGCGACAGGTTGTTAAACGAGCCCACCACTCCATCGATCAGCACCAACGGATCTGCATTCCCGAAGGTCCCCCTTCCCCTTATCCGAAAATTAGGATTGTCGCGGCCTGGCTCCCCAGATGGCTGCGTTACCTGCACCCCGGTTACCCGCCCCTGAATCAGGTTAGCGGCGTTAGGAGCTGGCCGCTGCGTAAGTGTTTCTCCAGTAACCGTAGACACGGCGCCTGTCAGGTTAGCTTTATTCTGAGTGCCATAACCTACTACCACGACTTCCTGCAACGCTTTGGCATCCGGAACCATGTTCACGTTTATAGTAGCACGGTTGTTTATAGGTATCTCCTGGGTGTTGTAGCCCACATACGAAACAACTAGTGAGCCAGTGCCACTTGGGGCTGTAAGCGAAAAATTTCCGTCAATATCTGTTGAAGTTCCAATAGAGGTTCCCTTTACCATAACAGTTACACCTGGTAAACCTGCACCCTTTTCATCCAGAATTCTACCTGTCACTGTGGTTTCCTGCTGTAGTGCGGTGGCGTTTGAAGCCTCTCCTTTGCCAGTTACCGCAGCCTTTCCTCCGTCCACGGAGGCCAGCACCAGTTCCTGCAAGCCATTCTGCTGAAACTGTAACAATGCCTGCTGTTGACCATAGCCAACCTGGCTCACTCCCAGCAGCATGCAGGGGAGCAGCAGTTTTCTGATTGGGTAGATAATCTTTTTCATGTGTATATAGTTTAGGAATTAATTCATAAAGCCGTAAATCATCAAGAGCAACAAGGGAATACACAAAGCACTAGGATGGGGCCTAAAAATTACGGGAAATGACGGCAAGCTCATTTAATTTGTTAACAGTATACTGTAGAACAAAATCAGAACTCAGCGGAGCATACATTACTATCCAGAACTGGTTTTAAACATGAGGTCAGCATGTCAGGAAAATGGCAACACCATTTATCTTAAAACTAATGTTAGTGATTGCTGCTTTAAAAAATAATAGGCTTAAAACCTACCGACATAATAAAGTAAATAGTCCTTTCTAAACTTTTTAACCACTAAAGTTGCCAGGAAGCTATTACCCTAATTACTAATTCAAAGATAAATAATTATTTTACATATGAAAACAAATTTACGTGTTTTTGTTTTCATATGTTTTCGTTTTTTTTGTCTTAAACAAGCTTTACAAGCTAAACCAGTTATGCTTTTTTACGAGTTGGCTTTAAGGTATTTTCTACACAAAAACTCCATCTTATGCCTTAGCACATTTGTGTTGCATAAACCCCAGAAGTTTAATCTTAATAATCCATAATCAAGATATTTGTAGTATCTTAGTTTACTAATAAAACTAAGTAACACTAGTTTGTATCATACTTAAATTATCCACCAAACTTAACGCAATTGACCCATGACAGAAAAAGCTGTCAAGTACCAGGCGCCGGCCCTGGAGAAGGGCCTCGACATCCTCGAGTACCTGGCCCTGAAGGCCGTCCCCCTCTCCCAGACCGAGATCGCCGT